>JAKISI010000066.1 GCA_021648685.1 Candidatus Polarisedimenticolaceae bacterium | reverse complement strand
GCCGATTCAAGGCGCGCTACCCACGCTCCTGGGTAATAGGTGGCGACGCAGGTTTTGAGGCGCTGGATGCAACCTGGAGTTTTGAGGCCGCCTGGTTGAGTGACATCCCGGTAACCAAAACAGATATCAGCTACACCACTGTAGAAGGCATCTCATGGGCGGCAGGCGTAGAATTTTACCCTGGGGACGGTGATACACGAGTCAACCTCCAACTGATCGGCACCAACCTTATCGATGCCCCCCGTGTTTTTGATCGTACAGAGATCTATACCTTCAATGGCGCCGTTGATATCCCGTTTGCACACGAACGCTGGCGTCTCAATACGCGGTTTTTTATCGGACTGGATAAAAAAGATATCTATATCAACCCCGAACTGGCCTATATTGGCTGGGAACCACATGAAATCTACCTGGCCACCCACTATTTTGCCGGATCAGCAGGCACCCTTGGCGGCTACTATCAGGACAACTCCCTCTTAACGCTTGGCTGGCGAGCCAGCTTTTAAGGCAGGAAGGAGCGCTTCTGCAGGAACGCCCAAAGATCTAAAGCAGGCCTACATGGCTGAGCAGCTTGTACTGTCAGGAAAGGCTTCCGCACCATGAGTTCTGAAAGCTATAGAATCTCTGGTGGAAACCCCGCATCCAGCAGGACACAGAAAGATAAGGGGTGCTAATCGGACTTATAGGGTTCGTGTTGGAGGCTACAGGTTTGTCTATTCTATCGAACATAACAGGTTGCTTGTTGAGATCATTAGAGTTAGCCATCGAAAAGACGTATATGAAAAGTTCATCTAAGCAAATGGTTTTGTGCCAACGCCTCCGCTTCCACACCCCTGAGAGCTGAGAACCACCTTTACCTTGATGCCACCCAATGGAAGACGAACGCACACGCCGCACCAAGCTTGACCAGTCTCGCAAACCCATTGCGATTGTTCATGAAGGCGTATTTGTCTATGCTAATCCGGCATTTTTAAAGCGTCTCGGCTATAACCATTTTGAAGAGCTGGAAGCCATAACAGCACTTGATTTGGTAGAGCCAGCTTATCAAGAGAGGTTTCGTTCCCACCTAAAGCGTGCAGAATCAATCCCACACTCTGTGCCAAATCTACCTTCTGACAAGCTCTCTATGCTGAAGGAAGATGGATCGCGTTTTTTAGCCATCAGCAGTTCACACCACACGGTATTTGATGGTGAAAACTGTGTTCTCTTTTCAATACGGACAAAAGAGGATAAATCCCTTAAAAACACACTCCTGAATCTACCCTGGAAACTATATCTAAGCATTCTGTTTTTAATCGTTTTTTATCTTTTACCACCTGCACTATTGTTGAAACTCAACATCAACAATGCACCCAAAACCTATACCCCAAGCGACGCCCCGGCTATTGTTATTGATGATGAACTACGTGAGCTGTTTCCTAACGATCAGGTGCTTATACTGCTCTTTGAAGGCGTTGCGCTCTTTTCAGATGGATTTATAGAGGCGATTGATCAGCTAACAGTAGATTTAAAGTCAAGACCTGAAGTGGATGATGTCATCTCAATCACCACGCAAGACCATATTGCAGGTAGCAATGAAGGTTTTTTTGTTGAGCCACTGGTTGATCCAAAGGAGCTAGAGAAGAGACAGCCCAGGCAGCGTTTACAACACGTTGTCAGTGATCGTTTTGCAAAAAACAGACTGGTTGCAGCAGATGGCTCTGCGATTGCCATGGTAGTAATACCGGCACTGGATGAAAACAGTATGCAGCGTGTTCAATTTCAGAAGATTGTTCTTTCGTCTGTTGATGATGCCAGATTGAGCGGCTATCTTTCTGCCGTATCAGGTCAGATTGCTGTTGATGTGGCACAATTTCACTCCATGTTGCAGGACAACATGCTGTTCATTCCGGCAACCGTCATTATTGGTTTGACATTTATCTGGTGGCTGTTTCGTCGTTGGCTTGCCGTGCTGGTGGCAGGTGTGGCTACCGGAGTCGTCACCAGCTCCACAGTAGCGTTCTATGTGCTGTTTGATAAGCCATTCACACTGATTTCCAGCATCATACCCCCACTTCTCTCAGCACTCACTACAGCAACGCTCATACATCTGTTCAATGCACTGCACTATGCCTCACAACGCGGGTTGGTTGGAAGGGCGCGTGTTGATAAAGCATTGGAAGAGATACGCCGCCCAGCACTATTTACAACACTTACCACAGCAGTAGGCCTTGCCTCGCTTGCCGCCAGCCCTATTCCGCCTATAAAGGATTTTGGGATGGTTGCGGCTGCTGGGGTTGTGCTGATCTATGTTGTTGTGATTGTTGTTGTTCCAAACATTTTTGCGCGGTGGGATTATGTACCATGGCCCAATCGCGTTGGCGGGCTGCGCTGGATGGACAGGATTGTGAGAAAACTGCTGCAGGTAGGCATTCGTTATCCTGTATGGGTGATCACAGTTATCGTTACGCTTATTGCTGCTGGTGTGCCTCAAATATGGAATGTAGAAGCAGAGTCTAATTTGCAAGAGTTCTTTATGGAAGATCACCCTGTGCGGCAAGCCACAAATAGAGTAGAAGAAAAACTGACCGGCACGACCTCACTGGATATTATTTTTAAATCGGCATCACGAGATGCTCTAAAGAAGCCAGAAAATTTAAAAATAGTTCGGGATTTTCAGAATTGGGCTGAAGCACTGCCGGAAGTTGACCTCTCAGTCTCCTATGCTGACTTTGTTGAAGAGATGCACTGGGCCTTTAACGCAGAAACCCCAGAGTATAGAGTAATCCCAGAAAGAGAAGACTTAATCAGCCAATACCTGTTTGTCTATGATGGTGCGGATATCTATGATTTTATAGACCGTGACTTCAAAACCTCACGTGTAAATCTGAATATTAATGTACACGGTGCCAATGAAATTGGTCGTGTAATGGATAAAATCAGACATTATCTGAATGAACAGGTAGGCAACCGGCTTGAATGGGACATTGCTGGTTTTGGGCGTATATTTGCTGACCAAGCCAAACTCCTCGTTAAAGGCCAGGTTTATAGCCTTTGGTCTGCTGTTGGCTTGATATTTCTTCTTATGCTGATTCTTTGGCGCTCTGTCTGGTCTGCTGTTTTATGTATGATTCCAAATCTCTCCCCGATCCTTCTTATTTTTATCATCATGGGAACGGCAGGCATCAGTCTGGATATGGCCACGGTAATGATTGCAAGCGTGGCAGTAGGTATTGCTGTAGACGATACCATTCACGTGTATCATGGGTTTAAGCAGCGAATTGATAGAGGGACGGCTCCAGTAACTGCACTGGCCAGAGCATTTGGACAGGCAGGACGAGCAGTAGTGACAACAACTATTATCTTGTGCGCCCAGTTTATGATCTTAATGACCTCACAATTCGTTCCTACCACACATTTTGGAATGTTGGCCAGCGTGGGGCTTTGGGCTGCTTTGGTTTTTGATCTATTGCTAATGCCAGCTATGTTAATTTTAATCTATGGTCGACGTACTTAGAGTCGATATAAGAATCTATTTGCATAATATGAGAGGTGCTTGCAAAACTACTGAGGCAGCTTCTGGCAAGGCAAAAATTGGCGAAAAAGCGGAGTTTACACATAGTAAATGAGCATTTTGAGCCGATTTTTAACGCAGCCAGGGGCTGTCTCAGGAGTTTTGCAACTGCCTCTACATATTGTTTTAGGAGTGATCATGTGTGAATTCAGTGAGACACAGGTATGAAACAGATAATCAGCGCTTTATTTATATTGGCTCTATTGAGCGGGTGTGACGGTCTATTCAATGAGCTCTCTGATGCAGAGCATGTATCTAAGGCACAAACATACCTGGATGAAGGAAAGCTTGCATCTGCATCCATTGAATTGAAGAATGCTCTTAGCAAAAACTCAGACAATGCTCAGGCTCACTGGCTTCTGGGGAAATTGCATGTGGAGACAGGAGATGGCCTTTCAGCAGAAAAAGAGCTGACCAGGGCAAAAGAACTTGGTGTTAACGATGACGCAGTATTGCCGCTGCTGCTAGAGGCATTATTGTTGCAAGAGAACTATTCTGGGGTATTGAAACAAGATATCAGCTCGGTTCGTGCTGATGAGATTATAGCCAGGCTAAAGGCCTCAAGAGGGCTAGCCCTTCTTTCTCAAAAAGAGGCCGACAAAGCAAGGCAGGAGCTTGATGCTGCACTGTTACTGGGGAGTGACTTGCCCTATGTGCTTACAGCAAGAGCACACCTAAGTGCAGTTGAAAGAGACATTGAAGAGGCACGCAGTTATTTGGATAAAGCACTGGTGCAAAATAGCACCTATGCACCGGCATGGAGCCTGCAAGGGGGGCTAGTGTCTACTAGTGATGAGCTAGAAAAATCTGTCGAAGCCTATACTAAAGCTATTGATAATCGCTTTAATAATGGGGGAGATTTATTAAAAAGAGCGTTTTTACTCATTCAGTTAAAACGCTATGAAGAGGCTCAAAGTGATTTGAGCCTGCTAAAAGCGAGGTTTCCAAAGCACCCGGGCGTAAACTATGTTCAAGGGGCACTTTATTTTAATCAAAAACGATTTCCTGAAGCCCAAGAGTCATTAGAGCTGGTTCTGAAAGGCAATAACGATGAGATGATGGCCATCTTCTATCTAGGGGCCACTCACTTCCTTCAAGGTAATTATGAACAGGCAGAGAATTATTTGTCTCGTTTTGTAACCATTGCACCAGGTTATATTCCTGGCCGTATGCTGCTGGCACAAATCAGGCTAAACAATCGAGAATTTGCAGAAGCAGAAGCCTTGATGCGGCCTGTGGTCAAGTCAATCCCAAAGAACATACAGGCTTTAAACATTCTTGCAAATGCCCTGATCTATCAAGGTAAAACAGATGAGGCCATAGCTCTTCTGGAAAAGGTTGTCAAACTTCAGCCAGAGATGGCTGAAGCACGAATGCGCCTTGGGACTGGCTTACTGTCAAAAGGAGAAAAAGAACGAGGCTTTAAAAGCCTGGAAGATGCCATTGAGATTGACCCTCAGTTTCAGCAGGCAGATATTATACTGGTGCTTAATCACCTGAAGGACAATGATATTGACGGGGCCTTGAAGGCAGCAAAATCATTTGTTAGCAGGCAGCCCAAAAATGCGGTGGCTCATAATATGCTGGGATTGAGTTATCTTGCCAGTAAGCAAATAATTGAGGCTGAAAAAGCATTTCAAACAGCTATAAAGCAGGCTCCTGGGGATCCAGAAGCAAACCGCCAACTGGCCATTATAGCATTGAAAGATGAACACTATGCGGAGGCATTAGGATACCTGGAAGAGGTATTGAAACACCATCCTGCACATATCCAAACGCTTATGAGCATGGCAGGAATCGAAGCCATGCAAGGGCGCACAAAAGAGGAAGAAAAAATACTGTTGGAGGTGATAACTTCAAATCCTGAATCAGTTGCACCACGAGTGCTATTGTCCAGGAAATATTTAAAAGAAAAAAGAGTGGATCGGGCCCGTTCTGTATTGGGTGAAATCCTTGAAAAGGAACGCAATACCCCTGCTGTACTTGCTGTTTTAGGAGAGATTCAACTGACATTGAGAGACTATAAAAGTGCAGAATCCACGCTCAAGCAACTAACCCAGCTCCAGCCTGAAATGGCACAAGCGCATTTTCTACTGGCCAAGGCCTATAAAGGCTTGAATGACCATGAAAGTCAAAAGAGATCACTTGAAGAGGCATTAAAGATTGCGCCAAAACATGCGGCAGCAAATGTCGATTATATACGTGTATTGATATCAGAAGGGGATATTGCAGGGAGTAAAGAGCTATTAGAAAAATCAAAAACAACGATAAAGGATGATGTCACACTGCTCTCTCTTGAAGGCGCAATTTTGCTAGAAATGAAGGAGTTTGAGAAAGCACTGCCTCTCTACTTGGAGATGTACAGTAAAAAGGCAAATTCAAAGACACTGCTTGCATTGGTAAAGATATATGAACAAATGGGCAAGCAGAGTGACTCTCTCCCCTATTTAGAGAGCTGGATTAAGGATTATCCAAAAGATGTTTCTGCCCGTTTGATTACTGCAACCATATATATTGAGAAAGGGCGGGAGGCCGATGCAATATCCCAATATCGGGAAGTGCTGAATTATTCAAAAGATAATACTATTGCATTGAATAACCTGGCTTGGTATTTGCGGAAAACAGACCCTGATAAAGCACTGGCTTATGCTGAAAAGGCACATATTAGCAATCGTGCTTCAGTAACGGTGATGGACACACTTGCAATGCTAGTGTCACAAAATGGAGATACGGCACGTGCGCAGCGGCTTATTGAACGCGCATTGGCGCAACAGCCAATGAATCCCACTCTGATCTATCATCGTGCCCAGATTTTGGAGAAAGCAGGGCAGATCCAGGAGGCAAAAACCAGCCTTGAGACACTGCTCGAAAAAGACCTTGAATTTCCAGAAAAGGTTGAAGCCGGGCAGATGCTAAAGCGACTGAGCGCCTTGTAATGCAGGCATTTGATTATCATACGGCATTTTCACGCAATATAGGCTGGTTGCTGCCTGATGAGCAAGAGCTGCTACGCTCGAAGCGCGTGGCCATTGGAGGCCTGGGTGGCGTTGGAGGCAGCCATCTGCTGACCTTAACCAGGCTTGGCATTGGTGGCTTTAATATTGCTGATTTCGATATCTTTGAAGTAGGTAACTTTAACCGACAAGCAGGGGCTTTTCTCAGCAGGGTGGGACAGGAGAAGGTAGAAGTTCTCTCTGAAATGGCGCTGGATATTAACCCGGAACTTAATCTCAAGAAATTCTCATCCGGCATAGACGAGGGGAATATAGGAGCGTTTCTTGATGGAGTGGATATCTATATTGATGGCCTGGATTATTTTGCCATTTCAGCCCGAAGAGCTGTATTTGCAGCTTGTGCAGAGAAGAGCATTCCGGCCGTAACTGCAGCGCCCCTTGGAATGGGTGCCGCAGTTATTAATTTCCTTCCGGGACAAATGACCTTCGAACAGTACTTCCAGCTGGAAGGAGGCACAGAACGGGAGCAACTGATTCGCTTTCTTCTCGGCTTGTCACCAGCAATGTTACAACGAGGATACCTGGTTCACCCGGATGCAGTTGATTTTGCCAATCACAAAGGCCCCTCAACGCCGATGGCCTGTGAGCTTTGTGCGGGAATGGCAGCAACGCAAGCACTCAAAATACTGCTGAAACGTGGAGATGTATTGGCCGCACCATGGGGACAACAGTTTGATGCATACCGGGATAAGTTTGTTAAAACATGGCGACCCTGGGGAAACAGAAACCCCATTCAAAAACTCGGCATTATGATTGCAAGCAAGCAATTAAAAGCGGGTTAAACTAAATATGGTCATCGTATGAAAGCAAAGCTAGAAAAAATAATTGCCGCAGCAATTCGCGCACCCTCTGGTGACAATGCACAGCCATGGCGGCTTGTTGCCTCAGAGGCTCAAGGCTGTATAGATGTTTACAATGTGCCAGAGAGAGACGCCTCTTATCTGAACTATCAACAATCTGCCTCTTTTATTGCACATGGAGCATTGATTGAAAATATATTGATTGCAGGAAAGGCTGTTGGCTGTGTCATTAAGCTAACAACCTTCCCTGATGCTAATAACCCAAATCACATCGCAAGGTGTGAAGTTAGTGAATGTGCCCCTGAATCAGATCCACTGTATGACCCTATTTTCAAGCGATACACCAACAGAAATCGCTATCGTTCATTTGACCTGCCTGAGCAGCAATGCCAGTCTCTTAAAGAGGCCGCTGGTTGCATAAAGGATGCCTCGGTGAGTGTGATAACGGACTCCTCCAGCAGAAAGCGCCTGGCATGGTTGCTTCGAACCAATGACCGCATGGTATTTGAACATAAAGATATCCATGCTTTCTTGTTTGAGCAGATTCGCTGGAACCAAAAAGAGGTCACAGAGAGCTGCGATGGAATGCCGCTAACCTCATTGGGCATTGACGCAGTTGAGACTCGTATTTTCCCCATATTTCGTTTTTGGTCGGTTGTTAACGCATTGAACAGTGTTGGCTTGTCTCGGATCATTGGTCTAAAAGGTGGATTAAACTGTAGGTCAGCATCTGCCTTAGGCATTATCAAGGTTGATGGACGAACCCCTGAATCATTTGTTGCAGGCGGACGTGCACTTGAGAGGGTATGGCTTGAGGCAACACGTCAAAAATTAGCATTTCAGCCGGTGGTGGGGTTGGCTCTGCTGATACAGCGGCTTGCTGATGGCCGCCTGGATGGGTTTTCGGCCAAACAGAAAAAAGCAATTGAAGCGGCTGCTCAGGAAATAAATGCTATTTTTGGCGCAGGCGACAAAACCGTCATCGCCTATTTCAGAATAGGCATCAGCACTACAGACCCAGAGCAGTTGACCAAAAGGCAGAACAGATATGCTGCACTGCTTGACTAAAGATGACCGTTACAGATATGGACTTTTTAGCTTGCCCAGAGAAAAAAACGTTTTTAGATCCTCGATATCCGTTTTGTGATGGCTTGGCAGTGCCAACTTTAACTCTTTGATTTTGTTAGCCAGTTCCAGATCATGCGGGCGCCGTGCCGGACTTTTTATTGCCACCAGAAATGGAGCAATGAAGGTTGAGTAGATGTCTGAATGCGCTTTAAGGTGACGTTCATGGGCGCTTTTGAACTCCTCCAGCCAGAAGGCGGCCTGCAAAGAGTAGAGGTAATCCAGTGTAAATAACTCCGGCTGCCTGTCGGCATATTGATAGGCAAATTTATGGATGGATCTCTCAGATTTAAGGTGGCCAAAATCTACGATGTAGATCCCCCCCCCTGGTTTCAAAACCCGTGCCACCTCAGAAAAAACGCTCTGAAGTGCATCAACATCAGGCAGATGGTGCAGAACTACCGTACTCATCACCGCATCTACACTCTGATCTGGGAATGATGACAAGCGGGTGATGTTCTCCTGACGCAACTCAATGTTGCCCATTGCCTGCTCTTCTATATAGTTTGCAGCCTTTGCAAGCATCTCGGCTGAAAGATCAACACCTATAAAATTACTCTGCGGGTTAATGCTGGCGACCAGGCTGAGCTGCGTTGCCGGACCGCAACCAAGATCCAGCACGGTATCCCCCGGCCTGATGACTTCGCTGATTTGGGCGCAGTGAAACAGATACATAGGCGCCATTACACCATCTACGCGTCCTGCTTGTGTAAATGCGGCTACCTTTTCAGGGTCGTCCATCACCAGATCAGGTTCAGTTTTACGCCTTGCAGAGCGTCTAGAGAATATCTCGATAGCAAGTGCGCTGATTGCAGTTAAACTTGGCATAGTGTGACAAGTATGGCCTGTTTGAAGGCAAAAAAAAAGGGACGTTTCCGTCCCTTTTCTCTTAACTCCTCTAAAAAATCAGGCCGTACGACGCTTCCGTGCGGCACCAAACCCCAACAGAGCAATTCCGAGCAGTGCCAGTGTTGTTGGCTCTGGCACGGACACCACATCGGCTGCTGTGGTAATTCTTGCCGTCAGTTGATACTTTTTGTCTACATCAAGTGCATCTGTCGTAAAAACCTGGTTCGTATCGCTTGGGATACCCCAGCCGTCGCCGATAACGTGGGGGTTACCATTGCCTGACGGTGCGATTGAGGATTTACTGCCAACCAAGCTCTCTGACCAGTACTCCGGACAACCACTAAACTGCACACTGTCATCGCAGATGCTGAAGCTGATGGTGTAGTCTGCTGCAGCCTTTGTTGGAAAAATATCACCGATTTCAACCAAGGTTTCAAGGTAAAGTTTAAGATCAAAAGTAATATCAATTGCGCCGCTGATGCCAGTGAATGTCCAGGCGGCTTGCAGGCCGTTGTTGCTGCTTGAGCTACCTTCGCTGTCTCCAACTACGCCAGCTTGAGATGCGTTGGCAAGTGAGGCACCAAGACCAGAGCCGAACCCGCCCACACCGTCGATCGGTGAACCCCCTTCCCTTGAGTCAGCGAGTGCGAAGTTGTTGTTCGGGTATCCTGATGTTCCAGAAAGAATGGCACCTGTAAAGTCATTATCGTTATAGGTTGTGCAGTCCCCAAGGCACTTATAGAGATCCATAGGCGCGCCATTACTGGAAAAATCTGAGTCAGACAGAGACGCTCCATTAAGATCGACATCGACATTTGAATCGCTTGTATACGCTAGCGCTGAAAAGTTCGTAGGATATTCAAGTACTGCGCCGCCCTGTGAGAAAAGAAGATTATCTATCTCTACAATAGAAATTGCTAGAGCACCGGCCTGTGCTACACCAGATACGCCCAAAAACATGGCGCCTGCCAGAGCTGATTTTTTGATGATTTGTTTTGTATTCATGTTTGCTTTCCTGAGCTATTGTGTTGTCGTTTAGTAAGACTGATTGCTGTCGCTGGTTTTGAATGCAGTTAACATGCCAACATAATAATTTAGATTAAAAACAATAGCATACAAACAGGCTCGCATACGAGGCATCTGCTTTTTCGCTTGAGTGTAAAAAAAACTGACAAAATTGCATTGAAATTCTGCTGATTGAGTGGTGAATCAGGCTGAGATTAGGCAATAACTCAAGCACGCGTGCCATCGTATATTTTGTAACCTGCTGATTATAAACTGGTAAACGCTAATCTTTGGCCGCCATTTAACAGAAGGCGATGCAGTGTAAAAAATCCTGACAGCTCACTGCGTAAAGAGATCCGCAATACTGAAGAGGGCAGACTGCAAATTGAGGCAACGGCGAGGCAAAAAGGCCGGGGTTTTAACACTACGCAGACCCCGGAAAAACCAAATCCCTAACCCATCTTTGAGTCACGCCGCACGTAAGTCATTGATTTTACCCTCTGAGCAAAAATAAACACGTTAATAAACAATTGGATAGGATTTCAGTTTGAAATGTAGGGCCATAATCGACTGGCGAGGGGTTGTGTTGGCCATCAATCTGGGTCAAGCTCCTTGAATGTTCATTCGCCGCACCGCCATCAAAAACCGCCAATCTGGAGAACCCTATTATACCCACCGCCTGGTGGAAACCGAACGGGTTAACGGCCAGGTTAAACAGCACACCCTGCTTAATTTAGGTCGGCATTTTAGTGTACCTAAAGACCAGTGGCGGGATTTATCAGCGCGCATCCAACAGCTACTTGAGGCACAGGCCGGTTTCTTGTCGATTGAGCTGCCAATGGAGCTGGAAACTATGGCGCAACGCTATGCAGCCCAAATTATCGCATCACGCAGTGAGGCCGACCAACAGCACGAAGAGTTTCATTCCGTTGACCTCGACAGCATGGAACTGGTGCGCCCCCGCCGGGTTGATGTAGAGCAGCTTGCCTTGCACGCTGCGGAACAACTTAAACTGCAACAAAAACTACAAGAGTTGGGCTTTAACCGCCACCAACTGGCCGCAGCACTGGGCAACATCATTGCCTACAGGGACGTAGGTAAGGGGCGTGAGCAGGATGCGGAAGCTTTGCCCGCATGGCATACCCTGCCAGCGAAAGGGCCAGCCACCAGTGGTTGCAGCAGCGCAGTGGCCTGGGAGAGCTGATCGGTTATGATTATGAAGCAATGGGCCTGGAACGCCTGTATCAGGCATCGGATATGTTGTGGCAGCATCGGGAGGCGCTACAAGCGCACCTTTATGGTGAGGAGCGTTCCCTGTTTGACCTTGAAGAAACTGTAACGCTCTATGACCTGACCAACACCTTCTTTGAGGGTGCCGCCACCGCCAACCCCAAAGCAACATATGGGCGCTCTAAAGAGAAGCGTAGTGACTGCCCACTGGTCACTCTTGGGTTGGTACTTGATAGCAGCGGTTTTCCGCGTAAAAGCGAGATATTCTCGGGCAATGCTGCTGAGGCAAAAACACTTGAAGCAATGCTTGCAGGATTGGGGGCTGAAGAGGGAACCATCGTAGTGATGGATGCCGGTATCGCCAGCGAGGATAATATCCAGTGGCTGATTGATCATGGCTACCGCTATCTGGTAGTCAGCCGTAAACGCAAGCGGGATTTTGATGCCAACGAGGCCGTTACGGTTAAGAACACGCCTGGCCAGAGCGTCCAGGTGCAACGTATTGTGAATGAACAAACCGGAGAGGTTGAACTGTACTGTCACTCCGAGATGCGGGAGAAGAAGGAGCAGGCGATGCAAGACCGTTTTGCTGAACGTTTTGAAACCGCCCTGCAAAGTCTGTCCAATGGCCTGCATAAAAAAGGCACAACCAAACGCCATGAAAAGGTATTAGAGCGCATAGGCCGTCTAAAAGAAAAATATGCACGGGCTGCACAGCATTACGAGATCAAAGTCATCCCCGATCCTGGCACGGATAAGACCCAGTCGATTCACTGGAAGCGCAAGGAAAAACCTAACACCCAGGCCACCCATCCAGGCGTCTACTGTCTACGTGCCAATATTGATGACTGGGATGAAGAACGTCTGTGGAAGACCTACATCATGCTGACCGATCTGGAAGCAGTGTTCCGTAGCCTGAAAAGTGAACTGGGCATGCGTCCCATCTATCATCACAAGGAAGAGCGGGTGAGCGGTATTTGCTCCTGCAATACCGGCATACAGTACATCCTGTACATAAGCGGACACATCTTTATCACCCTGCTGGCCTACCACCTGGTGCACACCCTACGCTTACAGCTAAAAGCAGGGGGTATCCATGACAGCTGGCAAACCTTGCGCTGCAAGATGGAAAATCAGCAACGGGTTACAGCGGTCTTCCAGTGTAAAAGTGGCAAGACCGTTCATCTGCGCAAATCGACCCGGGCTGAACCGGAGCAAAAACAAATTTATGATGTGCTTGGCGTCACCTCACAGCCAGGCTGCTCACACAAGACATGGGTGTAGTTGGGCCTACGTTCCCACAACTGAAAAATCTGTAGTGCCATAACGATCACGTTGCGCGCTGTAACTTGTGACCGATGGGGTCAGACTCGAAAGAAGATTGATTTATTAGCTGTAACCCCCCCCCAAACAGGCGTCTTCGCAAGGCTTGCTGTTCCTATCGCCCAATCATCTCTGGTTGCAAATCCCGCCGTTTATGCACCACGGCCAGCACGAATACGCCATGGTTCTTGATCTCATAAATAATCCGGTAGGAGTACAGCGATAGCTCCCTGACCGTCTCATCATTGAGCTCTGATGCCTTCTTCCCGGCCTTCGGTAACTCATTCAGAATATCCGTTTTCTCCCGAATATCCTGCACTACTTTCTTGGCATAGTGGCGGGAGTCGTGGGCAATAAAATCATGGATGGAACGTAAGTCAGCCTTGGCCGGTTCCGACCAGATCACCATGAATCGATTTCCCGCTTGAGTTCCTCGCTGGTAATGGTCTTGCCCTGTTCTACCGCTTCCTGACCCTTCCTGATCTTATCCAGCACATAGAGTCGGTACATGATCTCATCCATATCGGTATCTTCCGGCAGTTGGCCGATAGTATTGAGTGCTTCTTGTTTAGCTGCTTGCATAATCGTTCTCCAAAATAGGTTAGCCAGTGGCGGCCTGATCGTCCAAGGATACAAGAGTAGTCTGCATCTGCTGCTTGGCAATCATGGCATCAATCAGGCTGATAACCGTCTCCTGGTCTGCTCCATCGAAGTCTTCAACCGCCTTAAATCGCTTGAACAGTCGCACATTACCCAGCGGCATTTCTTCGGCAGGGTTGCCGGTGAGCAGGAAATCCACGGTGGTGCCCAGAGCATCGGCCAGCTTGATCAACATCTCCGCCGGTGGCAGGTTCAGACCACTCTCGTACTTGTTGAGCTGCTGAAAGCGAATTTCCACTTTAGCAGCCAGCTCCTTTTGAGACCAACGTTTCTGCTTACGCAGGTTCTTCAGGCGTACCCCGAATGCTTTACGGAAGTCTTCATTCTGCATGGTGAGTAATAAATCCAGGTTCATATGACGACCTTCAAAGTATATGGGCATGTTCCAGAAACGACTTGGCTAGCAGTCCTGTTAAGTATAAGAATAGCTCCCAATAAGGGTCAACTTAAATCTTGACACGATTTTGGAGGAACCTGGATATGCTCCACATCCCCGATGACCAGATCAACCGCCTGAAACAGGAAATCTCCCTGATGTGCCTGGTGGAGTGTCAGGGCATTACCCATTCAATATGGCATAGACCCAGAATATTCTGACGGGGAGTGAGATGGGTACAGGTAAGCTGCTTTTGCCGATGTGCGGCTTGATGTGATTGTGATTGGAATAAAAAATCATTGCGTTATAAATTGTAATAATTTAGATTTAGAGGCAACTGAGGCGGATGGATTCTTAATGGAACTGGCCTCGATAATAAAAACTCTTCGATGGAGAATGATGGAAATAAAACATCCCCGAGGCAAGCCCTCTCGCTTTCACATCGCTTCCCCGCTCCTTGAAAACGGGGTATTGATCTGTAAGTTTTTTTACTTAGTGTCTGAATGGAAAGACGCAAACATCATTAAAAACAGCATGTTATACTATAACCCTGGTGTCGAAGAGTGAATGAGCAGCAAGCAGCAGTATTTGCTCTATATTCGATAAGTCATTGTTTTTAAAGCATAGTCCCAACAGTCGCTGACCTGAGGGTAATACTCGGATGCGTAAAATACGACAAAACCTACAAATCTTCACCCGGTGAAACCCCCATGCGCAAAATAATCGACCCACAATTGCAAATAGGCGAGCAAGAGATCGGTGCCATTCGATTGGATCCAAAATCTCGAGACGACATTCCGCAGATTCTGCTGGGACTACAGCACATCTATATAACGCCGGAGGTACGTGAGC
>JAKISI010000065.1 GCA_021648685.1 Candidatus Polarisedimenticolaceae bacterium | reverse complement strand
GTACGATGCACCTCAATAGCACAATCTATCACTGTTTCTGACAGCTCCTTACTACACTCCTTCATGCTCTGTGGCCTCCGTGGTCTCTGTGTCTATTCATTGAACCACTCGATATGGCATAGACCCACAAAATGAATGCAGTGCAGTTGACCAAAACCCAGCGGTACTGGGAAAAGCATGTTATGGCGGAGTTGCAATCGGGCTCAACCATTATAAGTGGCTATGTGCCTGTTAGACTGGTGCGCGGGGGAAGGGCGGCACCAAAAGTAAATATTTCTGATATAACCTTACAACATCTCATCAAGAGCTACTGGCAAGCCTCGTGCCTTATGTACTGCCCCCAATTGGTGCCTATTCGTATTTTAGGCTTCTAATCTCGCTAGCTGTGTGCCGTTTCCATCGAATAATTATAGATGAAACCATTAGAACAAGATTTCAAATAAACCTCAATAAACATGGTCAATTGCGACAACATGTCACTTTACGACTGCCTGCGTCATGATGATGCTAAAGCCTTGCGCTAAAGCACATAACTTTACTAACGGCCTGAGACCAATAAGATACGCAGCATACGACGCAGCGGCTCGGCAGCACCCCACAGCAGCTGGTCGCCGACTGTAAAAGCGGACAGGTATTTCGGCCCCATGTTCATCTTACGCAGGCGGCCAACGGGTACCTCAAGGCTTCCCGTCACCCTGGCAGGTGTCAGCTCGCGCATGGTGGCCTCACGCTCATTTGGGATCACCCTGGCCCACTCATTGGCTTCGGCCAGCATGGCTTCAATCTCATCCATCGGAACATCTTTGCGCAGCTTGATGGTCAACGCCTGGCTATGAGAGCGCATGGCACCAATACGAACACAGATGCCGTCAATCACAATCGGGTTATCCTCACGTCCCAGGATTTTGTTGCTCTCAACCCCACCCTTCCACTCTTCACGGCTCTGACCATTCTCCAGCTGTTTGTCTATCCACGGGATCAGGCTGCCAGCCAGCGGGACACCGAAACAGTCGGTAGGAAAGCTGTCACTGCGCAGGGTCTCTGCCACAATCCGGTCAATCTCCAGAATGGCTGAGGCGGGATCATCCAGCTGCGGTCTGACCGCGGCCTCTGCTGCTCCCATCTGTGCCAGCAGCTCGCGCATGTTGTTCGCACCCGCACCCGATGCCGCCTGGTAGGTCATGGAGGTGGCCCACTCCACAAGGTCATGCTGAAACAGCCCTCCCAACCCCATCAGCATCAAACTGACGGTACAGTTTCCGCCCACATAGTTTTTGACGCCAGCTTCCAGCCCCGCTGTGATGACATCCATGTTTACGGGATCAAGGATGAGAATACTATCCTTCTCCATCCGTAATGCGGACGCCGCATCAATCCAGTAGCCATTCCACCCTGCGGCACGCAGTCTGGGGAAGACCTCGCGGGTGTAGTCGCCACCCTGACAGGTGACAATGGCATCCAGCCTCTTCAGGGCTTCAATATCTTTTGCATCTTGCAGCGGCTGAGATCCTCTGCCCATGTCCGGCCCATCCTGCCCGGTTTGGGAGGTGGTAAAGAAGAGCGCCTCTTCGATCTGATCAAAGTCGCCCTCGGCCTGCATACGCTGCATCAAGACCGAACCAACCATGCCGCGCCAACCCACAAAGCCTATGCGTTTCATAGCGTTTGCCTTTTTTTCAATATTTTACTTTAAACTTATGCAATCAGTTTTTCAGGGCAGCGACAACAGCACTGCCCATCGCTTCTGTGCCGACCTGCTGCATCCCGTCAGACATGATGTCTGCAGTACGCAACCCCTGATCCAGCACCTGGTCTACCGCCTCTTCGATATGATCTGCCATTGCTGGCTCATCCAGACTGTAGCGCAACATCATGGCAACAGAGAGGATGGTTGCCAGCGGGTTGGCCACATCCTGCCCGGCAATATCAGGGGCTGAGCCATGGATCGGCTCATACATCCCTTTGCCGTGCTTGTCCAGTGATGCGGATGGCAGCATGCCAATCGAGCCGGTCAGCATCGCTGCGGCATCGGAGAGGATATCGCCAAACATGTTGGTGGTCACCATGACATCAAACTGCTTGGGCGCCTTCACCAGCTGCATGGCTGCGTTATCGACGTACATGTGGCTCAGCTCTATATCCGGGTACTCTTTGCCGGTACGGGTGGCTACTTCACGCCACAGCTCGGTGCACTCCAGCACATTGGCCTTGTCTACAGAGCAGACCCGGCTCTCTCGTTTGCGCGCAATATCAAATGCAACCCGCACAATGCGGCCAATCTCCGACTCCTTGTATATCAGTGTGTTATAGCCCTCTTTTTCACCATTTTCTAGCTTACGAATACCACGTGGCTGGCCAAAGTAGATGCCTCCAGTCAGCTCACGCACAATCATCAGGTTCAGACCAGAGACCACCTCTGGCTTCAATGTTGAGGCGTCGGCCAGTTGGGGATAAAGGATGGCGGGACGCAGGTTGGCAAACAGGTTCAGCTCTGAACGCAGGCCCAGCAACCCCTTTTCGGGGCGAACCGCAATATCCAGCGACTCCCATTTGGCACCACCCACAGCCCCCAGCAGGATGGCATCTGCCTCTCTGGCCAGCTCCAGCGTGGCCTCTGGCAGTGGATGGCCTGCGGCATCGTAGGCGGCACCGCCAACCAGCGCTTCGTCCAGCTCGACCTCAAGGCCGCTCTCTTCACGCAGACAGTTAATAACATTGACCGCTTCAGCTACAATTTCAGGGCCGATACCGTCACCAGGAAGAATCAGGATTTTTTTGCTCATACTATTTCCCTCTCCATTTTTGGAGGTTTTGAATTATTTTTGAAGCAGGGCTGAAGCCCCACTTCCGGGTTAACTAACTGAACAGCCAGGGTGCCTGCTGCTGCCGTGCTGCCTCATAGGATTTGATGGCATCGACGTGCTGGAGGGTCAGTTCGATATCATCCAGCCCATTGAGCAGGCAGTGCTTGCGGAACTCACCCACCTCAAAGCCGATGCCCTCACCATTGGGCAGAATAATGCTCTGAGCCTGCAGGTCAACGGTCAGTTCAAGCGCCCGTTCCCCCGCGGCCTGCTGGAACAATCTGTCCACTATTTCAGTTGATAAAACAATGGGAAGCAGGCCATTCTTAAAGCAGTTGTTAAAGAATATATCGGCAAAACCTGGAGCGATGATCACACGAAAACCGTAATCGTCCAAGGCCCATGGGGCATGCTCACGGGAGGAGCCACAGCCAAAGTTATCCCGTGTCAGCAGTATTTGCGCCCCCTGGTAGCGGGGGGCATTCAGTACAAACTCAGGGTTCAATGGCCGGTTGGAGCACTCCACCCCCGGCTCGCCCCGGTCAAGGTAGCGCCACTCATCAAACAGGTTTGGGCCAAAACCTGTGCGCTTGATGGACTTCAAAAACTGTTTGGGAATGATGGCATCGGTGTCCACATTGGAGCGATCCAGCGGTGCCACTGTGCCGGTAAATCTCTTGAACGGGTTCATTTAGAGGCTCCTTACGTCAACAAAATGGCCCGTCACTGCAGCGGCGGCGGCCATGGCCGGCCCAACAAGGTGGGTGCGCCCCCCTGCCCCCTGCCGACCTTCAAAGTTGCGGTTTGAGGTGGAGGCGCAGCGCTCACCCGGTTCCAGCCGATCTGCATTCATTGCCAGACACATGGAGCAGCCAGGATCCCGCCACTCAAAACCGGCCTGGATGAATATCTTGTCCAGCCCCTCCTCTTCTGCCTGCTGTTTCACCAGACCCGAGCCTGGCACCACCAGTGCCTGCTTTATGCTCTTTGCCACCTTGCGCCCTTTGGCTATCGCAGCGGCATCACGCAGATCCTCAATTCGCGAGTTGGTGCAGGAGCCGATAAAGACCACATCCGGGCGAATTTCACTGCAGGGGGTGCCAGCCTCAAGCCCCATATACTCCAGCGCCCGGCGCATGCCGTCGGCCTTGGCAGGGTCTGGCTCCTGCGCTGGGTCAGGCACCACACCGGTCACCGGCACCACCATCTCGGGCGAGGTGCCCCAGGTCATCTGTGGCTGAATCTGGCTGGCATCAAGCGTAACAACCCGGTCAAAATGCGCCCCTTCATCGCTGTGCAGATCCCGCCAGGCGGCTACGGCCTGATCCCATATCTCGCCCTCTGGCGCATAGGGACGACCCTTTACATATTCAATAGTCGTCTCATCCACCGCAACCAGCCCGACACGTGCGCCCGCTTCAATGGTCATATTGCAGACCGTCATCCGCCCTTCAATGGAGAGGTTGCGAATCGCCTCCCCGGCAAACTCGATCGCATAGCCTGTTCCGCCTGCGGTGCCGATTTTACCAA
This sequence comes from Candidatus Polarisedimenticolaceae bacterium, assembly GCA_021648685.1. Taxonomy (GTDB): domain Bacteria; phylum Pseudomonadota; class Gammaproteobacteria; order Chromatiales; family Chromatiaceae; genus WFXD01. Next base: position 10,899 of record JAKISI010000065.1, on the reverse strand, counting down.
TAACTGCCAGCACCAGATCCTTGGCGTCCACCCCGTCCCCCAGCTTGCCCTCTATCTTGATCAGCATGCTCTTGGACTTTTTCTGGATCAGGCACTGGGTTGCCAGTACATGCTCGACCTCAGAGGTGCCGATGCCAAAGGCCAGCGCACCCAGCGCGCCATGGGTCGCGGTGTGAGAGTCGCCACAGACCAGTGTCATACCTGGCAGGGTAGCACCCTCTTCCGGGCCTACCACATGCACGATCCCCTGGCGGATATCATCCATCTCAAACTCGGTGATACCAAACTCCCGGCAGTTTTTGCCCAGGGTCTCCACCTGCAGGCGGGCAATCGGATCGACAATCCCCTCATCCCGGTTCTGTGTTGGTACATTATGATCGGGGGTTGCCAGGTTGGCTTCGGTGCGCCAGGGCCTGCGCTCCGCCAGCCGCAGCCCCTCAAAGGCCTGCGGAGAGGTCACCTCATGCACCAGATGACGATCTATATATAAGAGTGAAGTGCCATCCGCCTCAGAGCGAACGATATGCGCTTCCCAGAGTTTGTCATAGAGGGTTTTCATATCAAATCCTATCCTGTTCCGGCCAAAACAGCCGCCTTGCGGCTACCGCTATGGTTTTATTGGAACACTGTAAAGCCAAGCCATGAAAAAAGGTATTATGCAAAGGAAACAGCTCTCGAATGGGGGCTATCTGGGGGGTATCTACCAATATGGCGGAGAGGCAGGGATTCGAACCCTGGGAGGGGATAAACCCTCAACGGTTTTCAAGACCGCCGCATTCAACCGCTCTGCCACCTCTCCAGCTCATTCGGCACTTGCCGAATGAGCGAGAAGCATACCTGATTTTGGTGGGGATTTGCCAGCATCAATGGAACCTTTTTTTAGTTGCACTTTCCAATTATTTGAGTATTCTTACTCGTTGGTGTCTGTCTTCCATTTTGAAGACTAATTTTTTTACGTATTTCCAAGAAGGAGAATACAAGCCTATGAACCGCGTTGACTTTTCAGTCGCTAGTCAGGCTGGCTCTACACTTGCCACAAACAAGCTGATCAAGAACACTTACATGCTTCTTTCAGCAACGCTGATCTTCAGTGCCATTATGGCTGCGGTCTCCGTTGTTGTTCAGCCTCCTGGCATGACCTACCTGATCTGCGTCATTGGCAGCATGCTGATTGGCATATTTGTACTGCCAAAAACGGCCAACTCATCTGCTGGCCTTGGGGTTATTTTCCTTATTACGGGACTACTTGGTTTTGGTCTGGGCCCCATCATCAGCCAATACCTTGCGCTACCCAAGGGGCCGCAGATCGTTGGCACCGCCTTTGGTGGCACCGGTATCATCTTCCTGACTCTCTCAGGTTATGCCCTCACCTCCAAGCGTGATTTCAGCTTTATGGGGGGCTTCCTGTTTGCAGGCATGATGGTGGTTATACTGGCTATGCTGGCTAACCTTTTCCTGGATATTCCAGGGCTGGCGCTGGCTATGTCTGCTGCAATCATTCTGCTGATGAGCGGGTTTATCCTGTTTGATACCAGCCGCATGATCAACGGTGGTGAGACAAACTATATCTTTGCCACCTATGGGCTCTATCTGAGCATCTTCAATATCTTCATCAGCCTGCTGCATATCCTTGGTATTATGAGCAATGATGACTGATTTGGGGTAACTCGATAGTTACAATAAAAACCCCGGCACTTTGCCGGGGTTTTTAGCTTTTGGAGGAGAGAGAAAGATGTGGATGGAAATCGCCGCTGCTGCGGCATTGGGGATGATGCTGTTCTTTATGTACCCTCGCGCCAAGCACTGGATGGAACACGGCCCCAAGGCTGAAGCAGGTGACTGGCAGGCTATAGTGCTGCCATTGGCTGCCGTTATCGGATTTGTCATACTGCTGATCGCAATGGTGCGGTAGCCTAAATCACCTTCAGGCCGCCCATATAGGGGTGCAAGACCTCTGGCACAGTGATATTGCCATCGGCATCCTGATGGTTCTCCATCACAGCAACCAGGGTGCGCCCTACGGCCAGACCAGAGCCATTGATGGTATGCACCAGTTCTGGCTTGCCCGTCTCCGGGTTGCGCCAGCGAGCCTGTAGACGTCGCGCCTGAAAATCCTGAAAGTTGCTGCAGGATGATATCTCACGGTACTTCTCCTGCCCTGGCAGCCAGACCTCAAGGTCATAGGTTTTGACCGCTGAAAAACCCAGATCCCCCGTGCAGAGCGTGACCAGTCGATAGGGCAGCTCCAGCCGCTGCAGTACGCTCTCGGCATGCGCTGTAAGCTGTTCCAGCACCGCTTCTGACTCTGATGGCCGCACCACCTGTACCATCTCCACCTTTTCAAACTGGTGCTGACGAATCATGCCACGGGTATCTCTGCCGTAAGAGCCTGCCTCACTACGAAAACAGGGGGTGTGAGCCACCCAGCGCTTTGGCATATCGGCAGCGTCAATGATCTCATCACGCACCAGGTTGGTGACGGGCACTTCGGCGGTGGGGATCAGGTAGTAGCCCTGTTCGCCTTTGAGTGCAAACAGATCCTCTTCAAACTTTGGCAGCTGCCCGGTGCCCCGCAGGCTGTCGGCATTGACCATGAAGGGGACATAGGTTTCGGTATAACCATGCTCTGTGGTGTGCAGATCCAGCATAAACTGGGTCAAGGCACGCTGTAGTCTGGCCAGTGGGCCTTGCAGTGTTACAAACCGGGAACCAGCAATTTTAGCGCCTGCTTCAAAGTCCATGCCTTTGCTGGCACCCAGTTCTACATGATCCCTGGGTTTGAAATCAAAGCGGGCAGGCTCGCCCCAGCGGCGCTCTTCACGGTTATCCGCTTCATCCCTCCCCTCCGGCACATCCGGGTGAGGCAGGTTTGGCAGGCTCAGGCTGATCTCCCGCAGCGCCTGTTGCACGGTTTGCAGCTCATCTTCCACAGCCTTGAGCCGTTCGCCCAGATCAGAGACTTCGGTCAGTAGCGGCTGAATATCTTCACCTGCAGCCTTGGCTCTGCCGATCCCTTTAGAGCGGCTATTGCGCTCATTTTGCAGCTCTTGTGCCGTTACCTGCAACGCCTTGCGGCGCGACTCCAACTCCGAAATGTGCGTCGTGTCCAGCTGCATGCCCCGGCGGGCAAGTTGTTGGGCAACGGTTTCCAGCTCGTTTCTAAGCAGACGGGGATCCAGCATTATCTATTCACCACTATTCACTTGAGCGGGCCAGCTAACGATATGACCCGGTTTAATCAATCTATTCAGATGTGCCAGCACCTGTTCAATCTTTTCAGGGCTGTCGAAGAACTCAAGCACCAGCGGCAGATCCAGCGAGAGGTCGATCAAGCTGGAGGAGTGCATCTTTCCAGACTTCCCAAAACCAGCAATTCCGCGGAAGGCGGTGACGCCACGCACCTTCTCCTCATCGTGCAGAATGGCCATCAGTTTTTCAAATTGATGTTCCCCTTCCGTAAGATAGATGCGCACCACGGTTATTTCGCTCGTCTGACTCATCACATCTGTCTCCCGATAATAAGCCCGACCCAGGCGGCACCCACGCAGGCAACGACACTGATGAGCACATTAAGTCCGGCCTTTACAAAATCAGCCTGTTCAATCAAATTCAGCGTCTCGATAGAGAAGGTGGAGAAGGTGGTAAAGGCACCTAAAACCCCAATCAGCAGTGCGGCACGCAGCTCTGGGCTGAGAGCCATCCGCTCCAGCAACAGCACATAGAGGAGCCCCATCAGCAGGGAACCCACGACATTGACCACGAGGGTGCCATAGGGGAATCCCCGTCCCAGCAGGTCATAGACCCCGGTAGAGACCCAATAGCGCATCACGGCACCAATGGCTCCGCCCACTGCAATGGCGAGGATTTGTGTCAATGTCTGACCTGAAAGGTTTTATGTTTAAGAGTTAAGAAGCGGCCTATTTTACACCCACAAAAAAATCTAAGCGATCTGAATATCACTCTTTAGCGATATGCCAGTAGCGTTTTGCATCTGCCCGGAAGAATTCTGGTGCCATAATCCCTGTGACCGGATGCAGACGATAACGGATTGCCCCCCGGTTTGCAGTGTTGAACACAGTGGCACCAGCAGCCTGCCAACGTCGCACCACCTTGGGTTGCGGGAAGCGGTAACGATTTCGGTAGCCGGCAGGCACCAGGGCATAGTCCGGCGCGACGGCTGTAACAAAACCCTGGGTGGATGAGCTCCTGCTGCCGTGGTGCGGCACCTGAACAATCTCTGCAGCCAGCTGCTTTGACGCATGAGCTAACAGCCAGGATTCGGCTTCTCTCTCTATATCTGCTGTCAGCAGGATTCGTCCGGCGGCATTCTCTACCAGCAGTACACAGGAGGCGTTGTTCCCTCTGCTTTGGCTCCCCTCTGCCGGATAGAGGAAACGAAAGGTCACAGCATCCCACTCCCATTCCTCTCTGTTGGTACATTGCCGAGCGTTGCCCCAGCTGATCTCACCTGGCTCACCACTCAGAATCTCGCGCACAGGGATCTGTTCAACCAGTTTAGACGCGCCACCGGCATGGTCATTATCGGCATTACTCAATATCAGGCGATCAATATGCGATATGCCCTGCTCATGCAGGAAGGGCACCACCACTGCAGAGCCCGCATCAAAATCATCAGAGAAACGCGCACCCGCATCAAAAACCAGCGTGTGGTGCTGGGTTTGAATAACGGCAGAGAGCCCCTGCCCCACATCCAGCAGCGTGAACCAAAGCTCCCCTGCCACCGGGGAGTTTGGCCGCACCAACAGCAGCGGCAACAGAAAGATCAGACCCAGCCAGCGCCCCGGCAGCCCTGCCGGGGCCAACAGCAGAAGGACACCCAGTGCAGCGGGCAGCCAGCTCCAGCTGGGGATTCCACCCTGCTCCCAGGCCGAAAAAGGTTGTGATGCCACCCTTTCAAGCAGATCGACGGCCGCTTCAAGCAGCCAGGCAAGTGGCCACAGCACCCATCCACCCAGCGCATCAGAGAGCAGTAGCAGCAAGCTGCCAAGCAGCGCCAAAGGCACCACGAGCAGGCTGAACAGCGGGACTGCCACCATATTCACCAAAGGCGCAAACAGCGAGACCTGCATCCCCCAGGCCAGTAACAGCGGTGCCAGCCCTATCGCCACCACCCACTGTACTCGCCCCCATTTTGCCCACAGCCCGGCTCTGGAGAGATGGCCGGAGAGTCCGTACAGAATGACAGCCACCGCAACGAATGAGAGCCAAAAGCCGGCCAGCATAACCGACTGCGGATCGACCAACACCACCAGCAGCAGCGCCACCGCCAAGAGATGCAGTGGCTGTTGCTGCCGTCGCAGCAAGATACCGCCCATTACCACAGCCAGCATAATCAAGGCTCGCTGGGTAGGCACCGCAAAACCCGCCAGGGCAGCATAGAACAGCGCGGCCAGTATGGCGCTGATGGCTGCTGCCTGCGGTGCCGGAAGATAGAGACAGAGCCGTGCAGAGCAACTCCAAAGCCTGCGAAAAAGAAAAAAGACCAGCCCGGCAATGATCCCTATATGCAGTCCTGAAATGGCCACCAGATGATTGGTGCCGGTACGAGCCAACAGATTCCACTGCTTGCGGCTGAGGCCACTACGCTCTCCAATCACCAACGCGACAATAATCCCGGCCACAGATGGATCTGCAACGGCATGGTAGATCTTCTCCCGAAGGGATTGCCGCAGTGATTGAAGAAGATATAGCGAATTGCTCTCCGCCAGCTTCCTGTTTTTCTGGCTCTCCCGTACATAACCTGTGGCGTGAATACCCTCTCGAAACAGCCAGCCCTCATAATCAAAACCACCGGGGTTCATAAACCCATGGGGTCGGCGCAGACGCACCTGTAGCTGCCAGCGTTCGCCCACCTTCAGCCGTGGCGCATTTCGGTACCAGTTGAGCCGAACCGTTCCCGATGCAGGGTAGTATTCACCCCGATCATGCAGATTTTCAAGCTCAAACCGGAATCGTGTACGCTGCCCCCGCTGCTCTGGCAATGAGACAATAACCCCTTCAACCAGCAGATCCCTGCCTTCCATCAGCGGATCAAGCGCGTTGCCCAACAGCCAGTGCGCCTGCATCAGCGCCCATAAAAACCCCAGACAGCCGAAACAGAGCAGCCGAAGCCACGCAAGGCGAAATGCAAAAAAGAGAAAAGAAAGTGAAAAAAACCACCACAGCGCGGGCAGTTCAATCTGAAACTGGAGGAGAAGTACGCCAACAACAAATGCGGCAACCGCCTGGATCCAAATCATGCCCCATCCCTGGTTAACATACCGCTACTGCACTCCTTACAATGAGCCGAATCAAGATCTGATCAGGAAAGAGCAAAGCCCTCACCGTATAAAAACCAGCTTATAACGTAATAGAATCAGGTTATCATTGCAGCCACTTTATAACCATTGAATAGTGAACCCCCTCAGCAGAGTAAGCCACCAGAACCAGCTTCAGCAACAGGCCAAAGCCACCTCCTAACATCACAACCCATGAGAATAACTATGCAAAACCGCTGGAATGATCAGGATGCCGCCCGCCACACCACCGACCTTGCCCTGCGAGTCTACAGCTCTCGCCTGCTGGGACAGGATAGCTCCCTGGTGCTGCACGGCGGGGGGAACACCTCGGTAAAGATCACGCAAACCAATCTGCTCGGTGAAGAGGAGGATATCCTCTATGTAAAGGGCAGCGGCTGGGATCTGGGAACTATCGAGGAGGCCGGATTCGCTCCGGTGCGCATGGCGCATCTGCTCAAGCTGGCCCAGCTGGAGCAGCTAACCGATCCGCAGATGGTCAATGAGTTAAAGACCAGCATGGTGCTGGCATCCGCACCCTCCCCTTCGGTTGAGACGATCCTGCACGCTGCTCTGCCTTACAGGTACGTTGACCACACCCACGCCGATGCCGTGGTGACGATCACCAACAGCCGCAACGGGCTGGCGCGCATCCAGGAGATCTACGGGGAGGATATGGTCATCATCCCCTATGTGATGCCCGGTTTTGATCTGGCCCGGCTCTGTGCCAAACACTTTGCCGCCGAGGCCAGCGAAAAAACCATCGGCATGATTCTGATGAACCACGGTATCTTCTCCTTTGGCGAGAGTGCCAAGGTCTCTTACAGCCGGATGATCGAGCTGGTTGCCCGTGCCGAGGAGTACCTCAAGGCCAACAGCGCCTGGGATCTGCCTGCCCCAACAGGCAGCAGCAGTGACAGGCCCCTGCGGGGAGAGATCAGCACACTGCGTCAGGAGATCTCAGCTGCGGCCGGCTACCCCATGCTGCTCTCCACCGATATGACGCCTGCCTGCCTCTCCTTTGCACGACGCGCAGATATTTCCACCCTCTCTCAACAAGGGCCTGCCACGCCAGATCATGTTATCCGCACCAAACGGTTGCCGCTGCTGGGGCGGGACATTGCAGGCTATACGGCCGCCTATCGCCGCTATTTTGAAGAGAACAACCGGCTCTCCAAAGATGAGAAAACCATGCTCGACCCGGCACCCCGCATGGTACTCGACCCTGAACTGGGTCTCTGTAGCCTGGGCCGCCGCGCCAGGGATGCCGCCATCATCAACGACATCTACCACCACACCCTGGAGATCATCCAGCGCGCCGCCCTGCTGGGCGGTTATCAGGCACTTCCAGCAGATGATATCTTCAATGTGGAGTATTGGGATCTGGAGCAGGCCAAGCTGCGCAAGGGGGGAACACTGCCCCCATTCAGCGGCGAGGTGGCACTGGTAACCGGTGCGGCATCCGGCATAGGCAAGGCCTGTGTCGATGCCCTGCTGGCACGTGGCGCTGCCGTGGTCGGCGTGGATATCAATCCTGAGATTGAAACACTCTTTCAGCGCCCGGATTTTTTTGGCCTGGTATGTGATCTGGCCGATGAGACGCAAATCACGCAGGCACTGGAGTGTGCAGTGCGTCGTTTCGGTGGCCTGGATATGCTGATTCTCAATGCCGGCATCTTCCCCAGTGGCTGCCGTATCGAGGCATTAGCAACAGAGCAGTGGCACAGGGTGCTAAACGTCAATCTGGATGCCAATCTAATCCTGATGCGCGAATCTCATCCCTTATTGAAACGGGCACCTGCCGGTGGTCGAGTGGTCATCATCGGCTCCAAAAATGTGTCGGCCCCCGGCCCCGGAGTCGCTGCCTACTCAGCCTCAAAGGCTGCACTCAATCAGCTGGCACGGGTAGCCGCACTGGAGTGGGGCCCTGATGGCATCCGCATCAACTCCCTGCACCCGGATGCCGTATTCGATACGGCACTGTGGAGTGATGAACTCTTGCAGAGTCGCGCAACTCACTATAACCTCACGATTGAAGCGTACAAACATAAAAACATTTTGCAGGTAGAGGTCTATAGCAGTGACGTGGCCAACCTTGCAGCCGAGATGTGCGGCCCCCTGTTTGCCAAAACCACTGCCGCACAAATTCCCGTAGATGGCGGCAATGACAGAGTCATATAACCTCAAGGAATAGCTATCGTGCCCACAGTGAGTGAAAAACGCCCAACGCTTGAAGATGTCAACAAGGCTCTGGATGAGTTAAACAATGCCATCATCGACCACACCAAGTGGGTCGCATCCTGGAGCCGCAGCGCTATCTGCCACACCCCGATCTCTGATGAGTATCGTTCTGGGCGCTTCAGCCATGAGTGCAAATTTGGCCAATGGTATTACAGCGCGCACCATGACTTTCTAAGGGAGAACCTGGAGTTCATCACCCTGGAGAAGCTGCATGACAAGATGCACAGCAGTGTGCACCAGATCATCAATAAAATATCCTCTGGCAAAACCCTCCCTTCAAGCGAATATGACACCTTTCTAAAGCATGAGGTGCTTTTTGCCACGGCATTGTCGAAGTTAAGAGATGATCTGCTTGGTCTATCCCACTCCTACGACTACCTTACCGGTACACTTAACCGCCAGGCTTTTTTTCAGCTGTTAAGCCAGGAACATGCCCGCATTAAACGAACCTCTGATTTTTGCTGCCTGATGCTGGTGGATATTGATTACTTCAAGAGGGTCAATGATCAGTATGGGCATAAAGCCGGGGACACGGTTCTGCGCTACATTGCAGATTTTCTCAACAGCAACCTGCGCCCCTATGACCTGACCTGCCGTTTTGGCGGTGAGGAGTTTCTGGTCTGCCTGCCCAACACCACAGTGGGCATCGCCCGAACCACTATTGAACGATTGAGAGAGAAGATTAGCCAGGCCAGGATTCAGATTGCCGATGATGTTGAGATCCAGATTACCGCCTCATTCGGGATCAGCCTGTTATCTGCTGATGAAGATTGGAGTATTGCGATCGAGCATGCGGATGAAGCCATGTACCAGGCCAAGGCCAGAGGCAGAAACCGGGTTGTTGTCTGGAGGGAGACGTTTCAGGAGTGACTTATGGCCTTCTGGCATAGACCTCATCAAAAATGGCTTCCAGCTTTTTATCGATGCCCCGCAGCTGGTCAATCACCTGCTTCGCCCAATCAAAGTACTCACGCCTTCGTTGCAGGCTCCACTCTGGCGGCGGGCACTCGGCGACATCCCTTAGATTGCAGATCTTGTCGGCAAGCTTTACCAGCTTGGCCTGATCACTGATGTGGGCAGCATGTTCGATCTGCAACCGCTTCCTTTTCGCCTTTGACTGACTGAAGTCATCCGTAACCTCCATCACGATTCGGCTGATGCGCTCTCCAAAAATCTGCGCCAACTCTGCCTGGGTGGTTTCAGTATCCTCTACTGTATCGTGCAACAACGCACTGCAGACAATCTCTACATCGATGATATCTGCCTCACAGCTAAGCACTTCAGCCAGCGCGATGGGGTGGTTGATATAGGGGGAGGCCGCCGGATCCTTGCGGCGCTGATCCCGATGCTTTCTGGCAGAAAAGGCCAGCGCCTTAAAAATTGTTGCCAGATGCTGCTGTTCTGCCCTGTTAACCATTAGTGAACGGTCTTTGGCATTCCACAACACTGACTAAACAGCTTCCCGCTGCCACATGGGCAGGGTTCACCTTGCGCTACATATTCAGTGGCCACCTGTTCTTTCTCATCCGACGCCAGCATTGCAATATAGAGAGCGCGCCCCATGTGTGCATAGCTTGCCATGGCATCATCAAACATTCTGAGTACACTTTCTGCCAGCTGCGCAATGGAAGATTCTCCTGTCATCACCTCTTCATTGTAGGCTTCCGCCAGCCTTATATCTGCAAAAAAGCTCAGCACCATCAGACAGGATACCAACTCATCTTCCCATTCACCCTGAATAAGATTACCCCAAACATCTTCAAGATATGTATGGCCGATCAAAAAGCCTTTGGCCCATTGGGCCAAAGGCGCACCATCACAGAAGTTGTCCATTGCCTGTGATGCCGGTGCACAGCTTGGAGGCATAGCCGGGTTGCCATCCAGCACCTGCTGATTGCACTGCCCATAGAGAGCCATAATCGCCTCGGTGATAAGATTAGCCTCCTCGGCATCATAAAAACCGGCCTCTTCATTGGCAAATATCATTAACATCCAGTCGCCTGGAGGGATCATCTCTGGTGAGCAGGTTATTGTATACAGAAACCCCAGCAACTCATTGTAGCTCAGGGTATCCTCTGGGCGATCCGCTGACTCTAAAAAGGCGCAAAGCCTGTCAAGGGTCTCAGGGCTGGGTTTCTCAGAAAAGGCCATGCGTTCTTTCTCTTGATCATCTGGATAAGCGCCGTTGCAACAGAACTATTGGGGCTATGCCATATTGAGTGGGGGATACAGCTGTTTTTCATAAACACAGAGACCACTGAGAACACAGAGTTATCGTTTGTAACGTTTAATTCCATTGACCAACCTGGATGCATTAAAATTTATCAGCAATCCCGTAGAGATATGCGTTAATTTCAAATAG
>JAKISI010000008.1 GCA_021648685.1 Candidatus Polarisedimenticolaceae bacterium | reverse complement strand
TCCATCACTACTGGTACCGGGCGCCGCGCTGCTTGAATCGCTGGCCGCTGAATAGAATCTCATAGGAAATATCGCTCAGCCCCAGCTCATCAATCAACTGTTTTACCTGTGCGGTAACCTGCTGCTGGCTGCGGCCATGGATCATGCTGAAGAGGTTGTAGGGCCACTCCGGCAGCCGCCGGGGGCGCTGGTAGCAAAGGGTGACGCAGGGCTGATCCCCCAGCATGCGACCCACTTCGTCCAGTCGCTCTTCCGGCAGATCCCACACCACCATCGCATTGGCGATATAGCCCAGCTCATGGTGTCGCACCACTACGCCGAAACGTTTGATGATGCCGCTGCGCTGCATCTCATTGATACGGGTGATGACCTGCTCCTCTGACCAGCCAATCTGTCTGGCCACCTCCGCATAGGGGTGGCTTACCAATGGCAGGCCACTCTGGATGGCGGCAATCAGCGGGGAGTCCCGCTCACTGATCACCATAGCGGGAACCCCAGGTCGATATGAAAGTGCTTCAGCAGTGGCAGCACCAGCACCGGCTGACCAGCGTACGCCTCAATCTCGGCCAGCACCTGATCCACGCGCTGCTGGTCAGGGGCGGTTACGACAAACCAGAGGTTCAACCGATGCAGCCGCTCATAGTTGTGATTGACCTCATCGAAGGCGCTGATGAAGGCGGCGACAGCGGCGATCTCTTCCGCTGGCACCGCAACTGCAGCCAGGGTGCTGGCACCAGCGCGTTTAGGCTTGAATACCGGCCCCACCCGGCTGATAACCCCTTGCTGCTGCAGACTGCCGAGAATACGCAGCACCTCATCCTCGGTTGTCCCCAGCTGTTGCGCCATATCGGCAAACGGGGTAGGTGAGAGCGGCAGCCCCTGCTGGTATTCGTTAAGCAGGCGTTTTTCCAGATCGCTCAACGCATCTGGGTTCGTCCACTCGGGCTGCAAGGTCTCGGCCAGCATCAGAGACCCGTCTGGTGCGCACGCGAGGTGAAGAAGATGCCACTGGGGCTGTCCACCGGCAGGCTGCCAATCTGCTTCAGTGTGGCTGTGTCGAAGATCTTGACCTGGTTCTGGTCACGGATCGAGATCCACACCTCTTCACCGCGTGGAGAGAACTCCATGTGCAGCGCGCCCTTGCCAGGCTTCAGTGTCTTGATGATCTTCAGGGTTTCGGTGTCGATCACCTGGATGGTGTCGTTATGCGGGAAGGCAAAGTTGACCCAGACCTGGCGACCATCCGGCCGGGCGATAGCAAATACCGGCTGCCCATAGAGCGGGATACGCCCGGTGGCCTGCCAGCTGTTGCGGTTCACCACCAGCACCTCGTGGTGGCCGATGGCGGGCAGGAAGGTCTGATCACCCGCGACGGCCCACCCTTCCAGGTGCGGCATTTTGTAGACCGGCAGCTGCTGCTTGCCTTTGCCATAGTGGCTCAGGATGCGGGTCAGCCCCTTTTCGACATGCCAGAGATCGAGCAGGGTGAGGCCATCTTCACCAAACAGGCCGGCAATGTAGTAGCGGCCATCAGGGGTAATCAATCCATCGTATGGCTGAAGCCCTGCCTTCTCAAATTTAGTGATTTTAGGGGATTTTGGGTCGCTCATGTCGAGCACCCATATCTCATGGGTGTCATAGAGGCCAAAGACGAAGCGCTGCCCCGGCGCATCGACCAGCCCCACGGTTTTGGAGCCTTTGCCTTTGGGGGTTTGGGTAGCCGGGATATCTGCCACCAGGTCGAGGGTCTCTGCCGAGAAGACCTTGACCCCGCCCGGCTCATAGTTGGAGACTGCAATCAGTCGCCCATCCTGTGAGATGGCACCGCCAATGCTGTTACCGCCCTGCACCACCCGTTTGACCAGCGTGCCGCAGAGCAGATCCACCTTGGAGAGGCCGCCATCACGCCCGAAGATATAGGCGTAGCGGGCATCGCGGGAGTAGACCGCTGAGGCGTGGGAGAGATCACCCAGCCCCTTGACCCGGAACAGCTCTTTTCGATGGGTGGTATCCACCACCTTCAGGCTGCCTGCGGCCCGTTCGATGATAATACCCAGATCACCCGTTCCACGGAGCAGGCAGTCAGCGGCCTGTCCAGCAGATGAGATCAGCAACAGCGCAACAAAAATCAGCCTCATGGTTCAATACCTTTTTTCAGCAGCCCGGCCAGCCAGAGCGCCTCTTGTTCAGTCAGAAAGGGTTTCCAGGGGGGCATGGGGGTGCCTGGGCGGCCATGCAGAATCACTATCGCCAGCTGCGATTCACTGAACAGCTTGAGCCGCTCAGGCCGTAGCGATGGCCCCAGCCCGCCCTGTAGCGTCATTCCGTGACAGGAGCCGCAGTCGTGCTTCAACAGGTGCAGGATCTCCGCCTCTCTTTGAACGGCCGAATCGGCAATACCCGCCAGGCTAAACAGCGCCAAAGCGGCACCCACCATCAGTGTCTTGCTGTTAAACACCTGAACGTCACTCCTGAAAATTGGAAAACCGCACGCGCGGATCATGACATGGATATTGACCGATCTCGCTCGCTTTAGTGGCAAGCAGCAGCCAATCAATATTGTACTGCGGAACCCTTCACCTGCATCGGGATTATCAACACCGCGCCTGTTATGACCTTGATATTGGTCAAAGGTGCATCTGGCGAAGCCTTAGCCCTGCTGTCGATCCGTTTCAGGTGACATGGTTGATACGGTTATAGACATTGAACTTGCCGGTCGGTGTCCGCAGCCCTTTGATGCGCCCCTTCTCCCGCAGGGTCTTGGCATCGTAGATCACGATGTAACCCGTATCATTGCTATAGTCCTTGCGATTCCAGGCCGAGACCCAAACCTCGCTGCCATCCTGGTTGAACTCGATATGCACAGCCGCAAAACCGGCATCCTTGGTGACGCGGATGGTCTTGATAACACGCCCCGTCTTCTTGCTGATCACCTGCACACTCTGTTTGACGGCCTGCTCAGGGTGCATCAGTTGGTCAACCCAGACAAAATCACTCTTGGGATGGGTGCGGATAAAGGAGCCTGCACCATCGACCTTGATAACGCGGCAGATCTTCCAGGCCCTGTCTGGATGCCCAACCGGGTCATTGCCCCAGCTCGTCACCTTGGCCTCGCCCAGGTGGGTGGTACCCGCCACCGGCCCACAATTCGGGTCAACCCAGTTGGCACCCGGGCCAGGGTGGGGCTTTTTGGCCACATCAATCATCGCCTCCAGCTTCCGGGTCTCGGTGTCAATGATCACCATCTTGTTGGAGGCGTTTGCTGCAACCTGAAAATAACGGCCGGTAGGGTCAAAAAAACCATCGTGCAGATAGCGGGCTGAATCTATTTTGTCGATTCGCAGATTGCTCAGATCGGTATAATCCACCTGCCACACCTGCCCCAGCTCCTTGGCCGATACCAGAAAACTGGAGAGATTTGGCGTGGTGTCTACCGCAGCCACTCGCGACTCATTGATAAAATAGCCATCAATATTGGCGCCACGGGTGGAGACGACCTTGATCGGGTTCATCGTTTCAGCATCAATGATGACAAAGTGTGGCGGCCAGTAGCCCCCGGCAATCAGGTACTTGCCATCACCCGAGACGGCAATATCCCGCGCATCGTAGGCGATCTGGGTCTCTGCCACCAGCATCCGCTCCGGTGTCTGCCACAGATCAATCTTTTTTACCCGGCCATCACGGCCAATGGTGTACCAGAAACGGCCCAGATCCGCCACGCTCTCTGTGGCATGGCGCTCCGCAGATTTGGCCACATGCACCGCATAACCTGTATTGATATGGGTGATGATCTCATGCCTGTCGCCATCGACAATGGCCACCTTTCCCGCATCGCGCTCGATGACGATGAAAAAGTTTTTCCAGTTCCGGTCGTGCTGGGGCTTGGTTGGATAGTTCTTTGGCTCAACAAAGACCCTGGTGCGCTCCCGCATCAACCTCAGCGACATCTCGGGCGGAATGGGCGGCTCCAGTTGTATGTAGGTGGCCAGTAGCGTGATCTCATCCCGGGTGAGGAGATCATCAAAGTTATTCATGCCGCCTTCGGTGCCAAAGGCGATGACCTTCTCCAGGCGCCGCTGCCCTCTCTTCCTGATGCTCTTTGGCTCAAGACTCTTGCCTGTAGCGCCTTTGCGCAAGGCTCCATGGCAGCCAGCACAGCGCTGAAAGTACAGCTCCTTCGCCTTTTCAAAATCCTCCTCTGAGAGAGAGGGGCCTCCCGATGCCAGGAGAGGGGGCGCGCCCGCCATGGTCACACCTGCAACCATACTTAATAGAAAACTTTTAATGCCTGGTTTTTTCATCCACCTGTTCACCCGAATTAGTTACTCTAGGGTTGATTGTACTGGTAATGGCCACCATTAGAAAATATCGTTCCTATTTCACACTCTCATCCCGGTGGTTTTTTATTTGACTGACATCAATGACTTGATTTTGCCCCCTCTTGCATACTAAAAAATATTCATTTTCTTAATTCAAATCGGAAACTCGTATGCCAAAAATCACTGATGTCATGTCCACCGACCACAAACGGTGTGATGAACTATTTGCAAAAGCTGAAGATGCTATCTCCAACGGTGACTGGGAGAACGGCGCCACCGCCTTCCGTGATTTTCACGAAGCCACGGAACGACACTTCTCTATGGAAGAGGCGGTACTGTTTCCAGCCGTTGAACAGAGCACCGGCATGACCTCGGGCCCCACTCAGGTGATGCGTATGGAGCACATGCAGATGCGCCAGCTACTCGCTGATATGGATGAAAGTGTTACAGAGAAGAGCCAGGAAAAATACCTCGGCCTATCCGAAACCCTGATCATGGTCATGCAGCAGCACAACACCAAGGAGGAGCAGATTGTCTATATCATGGCCGACCAGTCGCTGCGTGAAAAAGCGGCGGATGTTCTGACTAAGATGGAAATGAACCCGTAGTTGAAATCCAAAAATATTTTGTGCGCCCTGGAGCTTCTGCCTGGGGCGCACGCATCATCAACAAGCCAAACCTCACACTATATTCATAATTCATAGCTATGGAGCACAAACTGGATGTCAGTGGTCTTGAGCCACCAGAACCCATGGAGCAGATCCTGCAAGCCATTGAGTCACTCAATAGTGGCGACTACCTCTATGTGATACATCGCCGGGAACCCCGCATGATCTACCCTATGCTGGAAAACATGGGTATCGCCTGGATCACACGGCCGGGCGGCCCGGAGGGCTATGAGATCTTCATCTGGCGCAAGGATGACCGCATTGCCAATGCCAAGATCCCCACCTGACATCCCCAATAACCAACGCAGCCATTAGCGGGGCGCGCTTTTATTGGCTCAGGGGTCGATAGATGGTATAAGAGCCAGCTCTCAGCTACACACATAGAACGCTCATGCAGGTAAGTCGATCAAGCCTCTCCCTGGAGCAGGCTCCCCCTATTTCAGTACCCTTCCGGTTTTTTATCACCGCCCCCATTTTTGGGCTACTGGCCGCCTTGCTGCTGCTGGTCTACGGCCCCGAGATACTGATCAGTCGCTGGGCACCTGCCACACTGGCGTTGACCCATCTCATCACGCTGGGCTTTCTGGGGATGATCATGTGCGGCGCCATGATGCAGATGCTGCCTGTTCTGGCCGGCTCGCCGGTACCCAGGGTAAAGCCCGTTGCCACCGCTGTGCACGGCCTGCTGACCATCGGCACCCTGGCACTGGCCGCTGGCTTTCTCAGCGGCATCACCGGGCTGTTTCACCTTGCACTCAGCACACTGGGGCTGGGCTTTCTGATCTTTATTATTGCCATCTCCGTGGCATTGATACGCATCAGAACCCCCAATGCCACCATACACGGCATGCGGCTGGCCATCGCCTCACTGGCGACAACGGTGATTCTGGGGCTCACTATCGGTGCCGGCTTCTCTGGCATGACCTCCCTGAGCCAACTCATACCGCTCACCGACATTCACCTGGGCTGGGGCATACTGGGCTGGATCGGCATCCTTGTTATCGGTGTTGCCTACCAGGTGGTTCCCATGTTCCAGCTGACACCCGAGTATCCGCAAAGACTCACAGGCTCACTCAGCTGGGTACTGTTTGCCGCACTGGTCATCTGGGCACCACTCTATCTGGCCTGGGGGAGCGGCCAGCTACCAAAATGGGTGCCAGACACCTGGATCTTGCTGCCCACTATCGGCTACACCCTGTTTGCTGGCTCCACCCTGTGGCTACAGCATAAACGGCGGCGGCGGGTCTCTGACATCACACTGCTCTTCTGGCGCACCGGCATGATTCTCATTGCGGCCTGCCTGCTACTCTGGCTTACCAGCCTGACCCCCGCTGCAAAAAACCAACCCGCCATCCCTCTGCTGCTGGGTATCTGGCTGTTATTCGGCATTGCTGCCTCAGTAACCAACGGCATGCTCTATAAGATTGTCCCGTTTCTGGCCTGGTTTCACCTGCAAAACCGCCAGGTTGCACTGATGAGCATGGGCAAGGTGAAGGTTCCCAACATGAAAGAGCTCATGCCTGACCGGCTGACACAGAGGCAGCTCTATGCCCATCTGGCAACCCTGTTTCTGCTGACACTGGCACCATTTTGGCCCAATCCGTTCAGCTATCTTGCCGGGCTTGGTTTAGGGGTATCCTGCGCCCTGTTGCTGCTCAATATCCTTCAGGCAACACGCCGCTACCAGCAGGTCAATCAAGAGCTTTCAGATTTTGAATCTTCAAGATAGAATGTAATTATTGTGGGAATTACTTCTGCTGAGCACTGCATCCTGTTATAAGACACTGAACGAACAGCAGCAAAGAGCAACCGCACGACATGATTATTGGTCTTAAACAATACCTATTCAATAGTGTTAGAGTGCGTAGTGCAGTTTAAGTATTAGATAACAGGAAGCGGCAATGCCAGTCGAACTACGAGATACCTACCTCTTTACAACACTGACGGACAAGCAGTTGGTGCAGGTGAAGAGCCTATCCCGAAGGATCACCCTTGATGAAGACGAAGTGCTCTTTGAGTGTGGAGTACCTGCCAACCGTTTCTTTCTGATGCTCAGCGGTCAGATCAAGCTCTCCCGCCTCTCGATGGATGGCAATGAGAAGGTCATCGGCATAGTTCATCCGGGAAACACCTTTGCCGAGGCGCTGATGTTTCAGGAACAGCCCAGCTACCCGGTTACTGCCACCGCCATCAAGCGTACAGAGCTGCTTGGGTTTGACAACCAGCAGTTTTCGCAGATGCTACGAGAATCTGTGGAGAGCTGCTTTCGAATGATGGGCGATATGAGCCAACGCCTTCGGTCACTGATCAAAGAGATTGACGACCTGACACTACAGAATGCCACCAACCGCGTTGCCGGATTACTCTATGATTACCGCAGTATGCGGGAGGCGAACACCTTCTCCCTGGATGCGCCCAAAGGCATACTGGCGTCGCGCCTCTCGGTAAAACCGGAAACCTTCTCACGCATACTCCACAACCTCAGCGACAAAAAGATTATCAACGTAAAAGGGAACAAGATAACCGTCCTTGATCCGGAAGCATTGCAGGAGCTCTCTCATGAAGACCCCTATACCGGAAACAAACAGATCAACATCCCCGGTGGGGTCTGTCCGCTCACTGGCAAAAAACGCTGCATATAATACAAGCAAGTCTCTTTGCCCAAGACCGGCTTTTCACCGGCCAACCGCTCATTCATCGCTGTAAACCTGTGCCATCAGGAGTATGCTTACAGCAAGGGATTCAATCCCCCAATCACAATTAAAGAGGGTGGAACAATGACCAGCCAGCCAAACCCTGAGTTCATTCACTTTAATGGCACGGATGTCAAAACAGACGAGCTGTTGACGCGCCTTCAGCAGCTGGAAAATGAGAATGAGGCCCTGAAAAAGAGTGAGCGCAAAGCAATACAACGCTTTCGCAGAGAGAGTGCACTCGCCCCTCTTCAAGCCGAACTGATTCACATGCAGCAGTACCTTGAGGAGTCGCAAACGCGCATGATCATCCTGTTTGAGGGGAGGGATGCAGCCGGAAAGGGAGGCACCATTCGACGCGTAACCCGCTACATGAATGAAAAGCATTACCGCATCGTCGCCCTCAGCAAACCCACCCAGACCCAGATGTCACAGTGGTATTTTCAAAAATATATCACCAAATTCCCTCGTGGTGGTGAAACCGTGCTGTTTGACCGCAGCTGGTACAACAGGGCTGGTGTCGAACGCGTCTTTGGCTTCTGTTCCGATAAGGAGTACGACGATTTTATACGCGGCGTAAGCGGCTTTGAACGCGATCTTATTCGCCAGGGCACCATCCTGATCAAGCTCTATTTCAGCGTCACCAAGGAGGAGCAGGCCCGCCGCTTTGACCGCCGCAAGAATGACCCGCTACGTCAGTGGAAATTGAGCGAGGTCGATCTCCAGGCTCAGGATCGCTGGGATGATTTTACCCACCAGAAATATGAGATGCTCAAACACACCAATACCACCCATGCGCCCTGGGTGGTGATCCGTTCCGATAACAAGCATCTGGCACGCATGAATGCGATGAAGGTGATCTTGAATGCCGTCCCCTACGAGCGTTTAGACCCTGAACTGGATTTTGTTCCTGACCCTGAAGTCGTTATCTCCGGGGCCAGGGAGCTGGAGCTAATGGAGGCACAGCGTCTCCATAGCGGGAAATTTGTCGGCTAAAGCGCCACCCATGCTCTATGGATAGAGATCTGGAACAAAGGTCTGATCAGAGATGGGTGGCCGGACATAGCCTTGGCTCTCATTACGCTCCGGCAACTCAATCGGCTCCGGCGTCAGATCTTCATAGGGAATCATACTGAGCAGGTGCGCGATACAGTTCAAACGGGCATGCTTTTTTATATCGGATTTCACCACATACCAGGGTGCCTGCTTGATATCTGTATGAGCAAACATGATGTCCTTGGCCTTAGAATACTCGACCCACCGGCAACGCGATTCCAGATCCATCGGGCTCAGCTTCCAGCGTTTGTGCGGCTCTACGAGGCGGCTTTGAAAGCGGCGCTCCTGCTCATCATCAGAGACTGAGAACCAGTACTTGACCAGGATGATGCCCGAGCGAACCAGCATGCGCTCAAATTCAGGGCAGGAGCGCATAAACTCTTCATACTCATCATCTGTGCAAAAACCCATGACCTGCTCAACACCCGCTCTGTTGTACCAGCTGCGATCAAACAGCACCATCTCACCTGCGGCTGGCAGTTGCGCCGCATAACGTTGAAAATACCACTGGCTCTGCTCTCGTTCAGTGGGTGCAGGCAGTGCCGCAATACGGCAGATGCGAGGATTTAAGTGCTGGGCAATGCGCTTGATAACCCCCCCTTTGCCCGCCGCATCACGCCCTTCAAAAATAACCACCACCTTTAACCCTTTATGTTTGATCCACTCCTGAAGCTTTACCAACTCCAGTTGAAGCCTGAACAGCTCTTTTTCATAGACACGCTTTGCTATTTTGCCAGATTTTTTTTTACTCACCACCATCCCCTGTATGAAATACCCGTCTGTACAACCTGAATATGCTTGTTGTTCCCATAGTGTAGTACAGCCCTTTCATCAGTACACAGAAGAGATAAAAACTAAACCAAAATATGCAAAAAACCGCATAGAGCAGGCGGCTCTATGCGGTTTTCATTCTCGGATAACCAGCTGGAATTTAAGCCTTTTTATAGATCTCCGACCCCTGTTCTTTAAATTGTTCCGCCTTCTCTTTCAATCCAACCTCAACGGCCGATTTCATATCCCCTATGCCATGAATTTCAGCATAATCGCGCACCTCTTGACTGATCTTCATAGCGCAGAAATGAGGGCCACACATGGAGCAGAAGTGCGCCACCTTGGCCGACTCCGCCGGCATGGTCTCATCGTGATATTCACGGGCACGTTCTGGATCAAGCCCCAGGTTGAACTGATCGTCCCAGCGGAACTCAAAGCGCGCCTTGGACATGGCATTATCCCGCACCTGGGCACCCGGCAGCCCTTTGGCCAGATCTGCACCGTGCGCTGCAATGCGATAGGTGATGATCCCTTCGCGCACATCCTCCTTGTTGGGCAGCCCCAGATGCTCCTTGGGAGTCACATAGCAGAGCATGGCACAGCCGTACCAGCCAATCTGTGCGGCACCAATGCCCGAGGTGATGTGATCGTAACCCGGTGCGGTATCGGTGATCAGCGGTCCCAGGGTGTAGAAGGGGGCGTCGTAACACTCCTCCAGCTCCTTATCCATATTCTCTTTGATCATCTGCATTGGGACATGACCCGGCCCTTCGATCATCACCTGCACATCATGTTCCCAGGCGATCTTGGTCAACTCACCCAGCGCCTCCAGCTCACCAAACTGTGCCGCATCGTTGGCATCGGCCAGTGAACCGGGGCGCAGCCCATCACCCAGGGAGAAGGCCACGTCATAGGCCTTCATGATCTCGCAGATCTCTTCGAAATGGGTGTAGAGAAAGTTCTCTTCATGATGCGCCAGGCACCATTTGGCCATGATGGAGCCACCACGGGAGACGATGCCGGTGAGTCGATTCGCCGTCATCGGCACATGGCGAAGCAGCAGCCCGGCATGGATGGTGAAATAGTCCACACCCTGCTCTGCCTGCTCGATCAGCGTATCCTTTACGATCTCCCAGGTCAGATCCTCGGCCTTGCCATCTACCTTCTCCAGCGCCTGATAGACGGGCACCGTACCGATCGGCACTGGCGAGTTGCGCAGAATCCATTCACGGGTCTCATGGATGTTCTTACCGGTGGAGAGATCCATAATCGTATCCGAACCCCAGCGGATGCCCCAGACCATCTTCTCCACCTCATCCTCAATAGAGGAGGTAACCGCAGAGTTGCCCAGGTTGCCGTTGATCTTCACCAGAAAGTTGCGCCCGATGATCATCGGCTCCACTTCAGGGTGGTTGATATTGGCCGGAATAATGGCACGCCCCGCAGCAATCTCGCTGCGCACGAATTCAGGGGTTACTTCGTTGGGGATATTGGCACCAAAGCTCTCCCCCGGATGCTGTCGCAGCAGCTTTTCATAGGCAGGATCCTGCCGCAGCTCATCCAGGCGCTGATTCTCACGAATAGCCACATACTCCATCTCGGGGGTGACAATGCCACGCTTGGCATAGTGCATCTGCGAGACATTGTTGCCAGCCTTGGCACGGCGCGGCTTGCGGATGTGTTCAAAGCGCAGTGATGCCAATGTCGGATCTGTCGCACGCTGGGTACCGTAATCTGAGGTCGGCCCTGACAGCTCCTCCGTATCATTACGCTCAGCTATCCAGCCATCACGCACATCGGGCAGGCCACGCAACAGATCAATCTCTACATTGGGATCCGTATAGGGGCCGGAGGTATCATAGACCGGTATGGGGGGGTTTTTTTCAACCCCAAAGATGCCGCCCGTATCCGTCTGGCTGATTTCACGCATCGGCACCTGGATATCAGGCCTGGAACCTTGGACATAGATCTTTTTAGAACCCGGAAATGGCCGGGTAATTTCTTCAGAAAGGCGGGCGGTTTTCCGAACAAAGGCTTCGGGGATTGCACTCATACTTGAACCTCAACGACTGCATGGCGAAAAAAACACCGGCTGCAGACAGGGCTGAGCCAGTACGAATGGTATTAATATACCAATATGCTCAAGAAATTTCTGAAAAAAACAGCGAATCTTTTACTCATGCACTTGCCTGCCAGTGCCAAAATACGTACGCTAAGCGCCCACTCAAACCAATATATTTAGTCAGGCAGGGGAGTTCCATGGCCGAAAATAATACCGAACAAGCTCGTTTCAATATGGTTGAGCAACAAATTCGCCCCTGGGAGGTGCTGGATCAAGCCGTGCTCAGTACACTCTCCACCGTGCCACGCGAAGCCTTCGTGCCTGATGCATACCGCAACCTGGCCTTTGCGGACACAGAGATTCCCCTAGGGCATGGCGAGCAGATGATGAAGCCAGTCATCGAAGGCCGCCTGCTACAGGCGCTTGCAATAAAACCCGACGACAAGGTATTTGAGATCGGTACCGGCAGCGGCTTCATAACAGCCTGTCTGGCTGAACTGGGTGACCAGGTCATCAGTGTAGAGATCCAGCCTGAGCTGGCAAAACAGGCCAGCGCCAAACTTGCCGCACAGGGCATAAACAATGCCGCAGTCAAGACAGGAGACGCCCTGGCAACTGCCTCCACATACGGCCATTTCGATGCCATTGCCGTGACCGGCTCACTGCCACAAGCCGAGGCCGCCGACACCCTGAAGAGCCAGCTCAATGTGGGCGGCCGCCTGTTTGCGATCATTGGTGAAGGGGTTGTGATGGAGGCCTGCCTGATCACCCGCACAGGTGAGAACCAGTGGATTCGTGAGACGCTGTTCGAAACCGAACTGCCGCCACTGACCAACGCCTCGACCGCCAACGCCTTCCAATTCTAACCTAAGCCGGGGTCTGGCCTGCTAACCTGTCGGGCCATCATCCCGCCAGGATTTGCATGTCAGAAACCATCTTGGATCTCTCCGAATACATAAACCGTGTGGGTCAGCAGGCTCGCACAGCCTCGCGTGCGCTGGCTCGCGCCAGCACCACAGCAAAGAACAGCGCCCTGACGGCTATCGCAGCGGATCTCGATCGCCACCGGGGGCAACTGATCAATGAAAACAGCAAGGATCTCGCAGCGGGTAGCGCAAAAGGGCTGGAGGCCGCCCTGCTGGATCGACTGGAGCTGACGCCTGCACGCATCGACAGCATGATTGAAGGGCTACAGCAGATCGCCACCCTGCCTGATCCTGTCGGCGAGATCACCGATCTTAAATACCGCCCCACCGGCATCCAGGTTGGCCGCATGCGCGTACCTTTGGGCGTGGTGGGGATCATCTATGAATCCCGCCCCAACGTCACAGCGGATGCCGCTGCACTCTGCCTGAAGTCCGGCAATGCCTGCGTGCTGCGCGGCGGCTCCGAGGCCTTCCACTCCAATCAGGCCATCGCCGCCAGCGTGCAGCGGGGGCTGGAACAGGCCGGGCTGCCTGCCACTGCGGTGCAGGTCATTGCAACCACAGACCGCGCCGCTGTCGGGGCACTGATCACCATGCCGGACTATGTCGATGTCATCATCCCGCGGGGCGGCAAAGGGCTGATCGAGCGCATCAGCAACGAGGCGAAGGTTCCCGTCATCAAACATCTGGACGGCATCTGCCACATCTACATTGATGACGAAGCCGATCTGGAGAAGGCGTTACAGGTCACCTTTAACGCCAAAACCCAGCGCTACGGCACCTGCAATACGCTTGAGACACTGCTGGTCGCCGAGGGGATTGCCGAAACCATCCTGCCCGAGCTGGGCGGAATGCTTCAGGAAAAAGGGGTGGAGATACGGGGTTGCGCCACCACCTGCTGCACCCTCCCCAACGCCGTGGCAGCGACCGATGAGGATTGGGACACCGAATACCTGGCACCCATACTCTCCATTAGGGTCGTTAAAGATCTGGACGAGGCGATTGATCACATCAACCGCCACAGCTCTCAACATACCGAATCGATCATTACCGAGAATTACAGCAGGGCGCGGCGCTTCCTGCGTGAGGTGGACTCCAGCTCAGTCATGGTCAACGCATCGACTCGATTTGCCGATGGCTTTGAATACGGGCTGGGGGCGGAGATTGGCATCAGCACCGATAAGTTTCATGCGCGCGGCCCTGTGGGGCTAGAGGGGCTGACATCGGTTAAATACATTGTGCTGGGTGATGGGCAGATCAGGAAATAAGGCTCAAGGCTGGTCTTGTACCTTGAGCCTTGAGCCTTGCCACTAAGGCTATGCTCGGTATTTTAGGCGGCACCTTTGATCCCATTCACTTTGGCCACCTGCGCCCGGCACTGGAGGTGCAGCAGGCCCTGGGGCTAGAGGAGGTTCGTCTCATCCCGCTACGCGACCCACCCCACCGCAACCGGCCGCAGACCACCGATACCCAACGGCTGAGCATGCTGCAGGCCGCCATCAAAGGGCTGCCGGGGTTTCGCATCGACCGGCAAGAGCTGGAGCGAAAGGGGAAATCCTATACCGTTGAAACCCTGCGCGCTCTACGCAAAGAGGTGGGGGGAAAACCGATCTGTCTGCTGATGGGCAGCGATGCCTTTGGGCAGTTTCACACATGGCATAAACCCGGTGAAATTCTGCAACTGGCGCACCTGATTGTAATGCAGCGCCCCGGTGATTCAATATCCCCGGCCACAGACAATATAGTCGAATCAGCAGAACCACTCACCACCACAGCCGGTGGTTACATCCTGTTTCAGCCCGTCACACAGCTTGATATCTCATCCACATCCATTCGGGCACTGATCCGCAACAACCTAAGCCCCCGCTACCTGCTGCCCGATGAAGTGTTGGCGTTCATACAAACGCAAAAACTCTATCAATAACCCCCAGAAGTTAATTCCCAATATTCTCTGTCCGCTAAAGTCATGCCGCCTCTCTGACGCTACTGCTTTTGAGGAGACGTTTAACTGCTACAGCATATCATCTTGATATGTGGAGAATAGAGATGCTCAGAGAAGGACAACATGCACCACGATTTACTTTGCCCGATGCCGATAAGATGTTGGTATCATCTGCTGAGTTCAGGAACTCAAAAAATATCATCCTGTTTTTTTATTCACTGGAAGACTCTCTGGACTGCACCATCAAGGCCATTGAATTCTCAGAGATGATCCATGACTTCAGAATAGAAAATACGGTTATAATCGGCATTAACAGTGACTGTTGCAACTGCCATGCAAAATTCAGAGATAAATATGGTTTAAGCATTATGCTGCTGTCAGATACAGCGGGCAAAACATGCAACGCCTATAAAGTTTGGAAAAAAGCCTCTGGCAACATCAATCGTAAATGGAAAAAATGTATTCGTGACTCTACCTTTATTATTGATAAAAAAGGGATCATCAAACATATCCTGCATGAACCAAACCCAGTAGGCCATGCGGCACACGCCCTTAATCTAATTCGCTCAATGCGTGAGCCTTCTGAGGCGGCCTGATTGACATCACCATGCGACAATCCATGCACATCTCTGCAACCACAAACGCCCACAGCTCACCGCAAACAATCTATTCAGAGCAGCTGCAACATGGGGCACTGGATGAAGATTGCGCACAACGTGCCGTAGTAAACGCCCTGCAAGAGCTGCACGACCAGCTACTGACCGCCACACAGGTCAAACCACCATCACTCTCTGAACGCATCCTCTCCTGGAACAGACCTCAAACAAAGAGCGCCCCGCATGGACTCTATATATGGGGCGGCGTAGGCCGGGGCAAAACCTGGTTGATGGATATTTTTTTCGACAGTCTGCCCATTAAAAAAAAGCAACGCCTTCACTTCCATCACTTTATGCACAGCATACACAGCGAGCTGGCGCAGTTAAAAGGAGAGCGTGATCCACTGGATATTGTTGCCGCTGATTTCTCACGTCACACACAGGTGCTCTGCCTGGATGAGCTGTATGTATCAGATATCGGCGACGCCATGCTGCTGGGGCAGCTACTCAAGGGGCTGTTCCATCATGGCATCACCTTAGTGACCACTTCAAACACACCACCCGACCATCTCTACCAGGATGGATTGCAACGCCTGGCCTTTCTGCCAACCATTACATTGATCAAAGAGCACATGCAGAGCATCGAACTTGGCGGCAGCACAGATTACCGCTTACGATATTTGGAGTCTGCCAAGATATATCACACTCCGTTACACAAGGACTCAAACAAGTTGCTACAGGAGGAGTTTGAGCATCTTGCCATGCCAACGGTTCAAGCCCATGGATCCATCACAATAGAAAGGAGGGAGATCCCCTTCATCTCACAGGCGGCTGACACTATCTGGTTTGATTTTGACACCCTCTGTGGCGGCCCCCGTGCATCAGCAGATTACATGGAAATTGCCGCCCGCTTTCACACCGTCATCCTCTCTAACATCCCGCTTATGAACGATGAACATATTGATTGCATGCGGCGTTTTGTAAATCTTGTTGATGAGTTTTATGATCGCAATGTGAAGCTCATTATCAGTGCCGCAGAGACACCTGACAAACTATACCAGGGCAAACGAATGGCATTTGAATACCGGCGAACCGCCAGCCGCCTGCAAGAGATGCAGTCAAGGGTCTACCTGGCAAAAAGCCACAAACAGAAATAGAGAGCGGCTTGATTTCAGACCTGTTTTAAGTCAACGTAACGCAATCCGCATCTTGGCAGCAAAAGAGCTACCAACGCAATCACAAGCACCTGTAGACACCACTATGAATGATCAACTGACCGACCTGCAAGCACGCCTGACTTTTCAGGAAGAGAGCATTGATGCATTAAACCACACAGTGGCGCGACAAGCTCAAGAGATCAGTGAACTGCAACAGGCCTTCAAAAAAATCACTCAACGGGTTCATGCGCTTTCAGAATCTCACATTGCCAGTGCCGCAGAAGAGACCCCGCCGCCTCATTATTAAAAACCTTCAGGTTACATGCTGGGTGCCATCTAAAAAATTTTCGGGCTTTATATTCCATTTATGCGGATCTACCGCGCCCACGATATTAATCTGATCCGGGCCATCTTGGGCAGCCATATCAATATCTTCAAAATCCACATACTTTCGTTTCAGTGAATCATAGATAACCCTGATTTTTGGAGACAAAAGCCGTTGTAGATCTGACTCGACAACCACCGCAAAACGGCCATCAGGCAGTGCAACCAATGAACCCACAGGGTATACGCCTATACAGTGAATGAATCGCTGCACCAACTCATGGTTAAACTGTTTGCGATGATTTACAAGCCGACTTAATGCGGCATGTGGCGTGATGCCTTTTTTATATATCCGATCCGCTGTCAATGAGTCATAAACATCCACTATCGCTGCCATCTGTCCATAGAGTGTAATATCATCCCCTCTCTTTTTAGCCGGATAGCCCGAGCCATCCAGGCGCTCATGGTGCTCTGCGGCTATCTGCAAAACAATATCTGAAATACCCGGTGTATGAGAGAGTATATCGCAGCTTATCTGAACATGCCGGCAGGCAATTTCGCGCTCTTTTTTTGTTAATCTGCCGGACTTTTCCATAATGTAACGTGGCAGTTTTGCCTTGCCAATATCCATCAGCAATCCACCTAAACCAACCTGTATCAGTTGGCTCAGATCATAAGTAAGGCTTTTTTCAAAAGCCATCATCAAGATGGCTGCATTAACGGCATGCTCAACCGTATAGAGCTCTGTTTTTTTAATGCGCATCAACCCAATGCTGGCATCTGAGTTATTGGCAAACGAGCTTGCCATATTTTCCATTGCACAATCTATATCATCCATTGGAAGCGGGTGACCCTGGCGAACCTCATCCATTACGCAGAGCAATACGCTGATCATTTCATTGCGCACATTGATGGCATTGGGCAGCTCTTCAAGCAGCGGTCTGGTTATATATTCTGTTACCCTTTCTTGCTCTGCGTCTGCTTTTTTGTGGTGGCTTTTCTCTACATCAACAGCCTCGATATCAACCCCTTTGTCAGTATCGATATAGAGCTCAGTTATGCCTGCCTTGATGATTACATCAATCTGTTCTTGTGAGGTAATTTTGAATTCTCTAAGCGCAAAGGGGTGCTGTGTCCAGTCGCAGTTAAGATCGTAGACATACATCTTGAGCCGCAAGTTTGTGGTGGGGATTTTTTTAATCACAATAGGGTGCCCTTAAACCTATTGATTTCCATATCTTTTGATACAGTGTTATCTTTTCAACCGTATGAATACACCTACATAACCTCTCGGTCACGCACACCCAGCAGATAGAGGATTCCATCCAGCCCCAGTGTCGAGATCGCATGCTGCGCATTCTCCCGCACAACCGGTTTGGCATGAAAGGCAACCCCCAATCCGGCCAGGCGCAACATGGGCAGATCATTGGCACCATCGCCTACTGCAATGGTCTGTTCCAGACCTATACCCATCTTAGCGGCCATCTCCTGCAACAGTTCAGCTTTTTTTGCGCCATCCACAATATCGCCTTTGACGATGCCCGTCAGCTTTCCATCAACAATGTCCAATATATTTGCCCCGACAAAATCGATCCCCAGCTTCTTTTGCAGGTGGTTGGCAAAATAGGTGAAACCACCCGACAGGATGCCTACCTGATAGCCCAGCCGCTTCAGGTTTGAGATAAGACGGCCTGCCCCCTCTGTGATGGGTAGTGACTCAGCAATCTCCTCCAGCACAGATTCATCCAGCCCCTTCAGCAACCCAAGCCTGCGATGAAAACTCTCTTTAAAGTCGATCTCTCCACGCATGGCCGACTCTGTAATTGCCGACACCTTCTCACCAATTCCGGCCGCACGCGCCAGCTCGTCGATCACCTCCACCTGGATCAATGTGGAGTCCATATCAAATACAATCAGGCGACGGTTGCGGCGATAGAGATTGTCTTCCTGAAAGGCGATATCCACCTCCTCATCGCGCGTAATCTCCAGGAAGGATTCTCTCAGCTCAGTGATGTCACCCGGCACACCCCGCAGTGAGAACTCCACACAGGCTCGGCGATGGGGCTGTTCATCTTGCAGTGAAAAACGGCCGGAGAGACGGGTCATAGCATCAATGTTGAGATGGTGATCTGCCACAACCCGCGCAACCCGTGAGATATTGCCTGCGGTCAATTTGCGCCCCAGCATGGTGACGATATAACGGGGTTTGCCTTGCCGTCCTACCCACTGCTCGTACTCCGCCGCCTCAACGGGGGTAAAGTTGATATTCAGCCCAAGCCGGTGCCCCTCAAACAGCAGATCCTTCATCACGGCTGAAGCATCGGCCTGAGCCGGGATCTCCAGCAGCATCCCCAGCGAGACATGCGCATGAATCACCGCCTGTCCAATATCCAATACATTGACATCGTGGTGCTCCATGACATCGGTTAGCGCCGCTGTGAGACCGGAATGGTCTTGACCCGTAGCATTCAGCAGGATAATTTCGCGCATAAAGTAAACCTGTTTATCAGAAGGTTGGATGGTGGGTTATTCGCCTTGGTAGAGGTGCGGTTGAATGTCCGGAGGGATCTGTAGATGAAACCCTTGCTCGCGCAGATTGGCCATCACCTGTGTAACCTCCTCCCGCGCCAGGGTACGCCCTGGGTGCAGCTCAATCTCCATCACCAGCGTTGCCTGCCCAAAACGCTCCAGCAGTGGCTTGGGGATCTTCTCAAAATCATCCTCCTGCGCCAGGTAGAGATACATCGCATCCTTGCGACTGCTTCGGTAGATCCAGCAGGGGATCACATCATCTTTGGGCGTGCTCATAACCACATTCAGTATCCAGATTAAAGGGCGGACATTGTAGCCGAAACAGCTAAGGGTAGCTTCATGAGATGAGTCGCTCTACACTCTAAGGTATGAGACTTTCAAAATGCTGCTGCCGCCTGCCTGTCCTGACACTGGCTACCGTACTGCTGAGCGCTTGTGCCAGCCATGTGCCAGAGGCGATTCGCATGGCTCCCACCAGCGAGATTTCCATCCGCGCAGTGCAGCACTCACCCGACAGGTATATCGACAATCAGGTGCGCTGGGGCGGTGATATCATTGCCATTGAAAACAGGCCCAACGAGACCTGGATCGAGGTGCTGGCACGCCCGTTAGGCTACGCGGGTGAGCCTAATTCAAGTGCCAACAGCAATGGGCGTTTCCTGGCGCGGGTCAGCAGTTTTCTTGACCCGGCAGTCTACACGCCGGAACGGAAGATCACAGTACGCGGCCGACTGGAGAATACCCTTGTACGGCAGATCGGCGGACACCCCTATCGCTTTCCACTGGTGCAGGTTCAAGCCCACTATCTCTGGCCAAAGCAGCCAGAAACCGACGAGCTATGGAACGACCCCTGGTATCCCTATCCGTATGGATATGACCCATTTTATGGCTCCTATCCCCCTTACTACTGGGAGCCCTACTTCTCACGTCCAAGACACTACCCCCGGCACTGACCCCTCCTATTTCAGGGGTATGGCCGGAACCGGCTCCATCTTCCATATCTCGCTGTTATATTCACCAATGGTACGGTCTGAAGAAAAACGGCCACTGTTCGCCACATTAATGATGCTGCTGGTCACCCAGCGATCCCGATCCAGATAGCAGGCTGCCGCACGATCCTGGGCCTCGATATAGCTGGCAAAATCGGCTGCCACCATCCAGGGGTCGTGCGGGCTGCGAATAGAGTGCACAATGGGATTGAACAGCCCCGCCTCAAACTGGTTAAAGTGGCCGCTCTCCAGCAAGTGCATGACCCGTGAAAAATCATCATCCTGCTCAATAATACTGTTGGGATCATAATGGGGGCGCAGCTCATGCACCTGCTCCTCCGTGAGGCCGAACAGGAAGAAATGCTCATCACCCACCTCTTCACGAATCTCAATATTGGCACCATCCAGGGTGCCGATGGTCAATGCCCCGTTCATCATAAACTTCATGTTACCGGTGCCCGATGCCTCTTTGCCCGCAGTGGAGATCTGTTCGGAGAGATCGGTGCCGGGGCAGATCACCTCCATCGCCGAAACCCGGTAGTTGGGCAGGAATGCAACCCGAAGCAGCCCATCGGTTGCCGGGTCGGCATTGATCCGCTTGGCCACATTACAGACCAGCCGGATAATCAGCTTGGCCTGCGCATAACCAGGTGCCGCCTTGCCGCCAATCAACACACAGCGATTAGTCCAGTTCTCCGTCTGCCCCGCCTTGATGCGGCTGTAGAGATGGATAATGTGCAGCACGTTGAGTAGCTGGCGCTTGTATTCATGGATACGCTTGACCTGCACATCAAACAGTGCATCTGTAGTAAAAACGACCCCGGTCTCACGCTCGACCAGTGCGGCCAGACGCACCTTGTTCTCCTGTTTTACCGCATGCCAGCGCTCTCTGAAGGCAGGATTTTGCGCATGTGGAGCCAGCTTGTGCAGCTGCATCAGATCTGCAATCCAGCCATTTTGGATGGTCTCATCAATCAGCTGCCGAAGCCCTGGGTTGCAGGCGGCAAGCCAGCGGCGCTGCGTGACCCCATTGGTTTTGTTGTTAAATTTTTCCGGCCATAGCTCATAGAAATCCCGGAACAGCCCCTCTTTCAACAGATGAGAGTGCAGTGCCGCCACACCATTGACCGAAAAGCTGCCGACTATCGCCAGATAGGCCATGCGGATCTGCGGGTCTGGCCCCTCCTCTATAATCGACATGCGCTGCAGCCGATCCATATCCGCCGGCCAGCGGGTAGAGACATCGGTCAGAAAACGCACATTGATATCGTAGATAATCTCCAGCAGCCGTGGCAGCAGCTCGCGGTACATGCGCACCGGCCATCGCTCCAGCGCCTCTGGCAGCAGGGTGTGGTTGGTGTAGGCCAGGGTCTTGCTGGTGATCTGCCAGGCCTGATCCCAACTCATCCCCTCATCATCCATCAGTATCCGCATCAGTTCGGGCACGGTGCAGCTGGGGTGGGTGTCATTGAGCTGAAAGCAGTTTTTATCTGCAAAGCCACTCAGGTCATAGCCATTGAGCCGCTTCCACTCGGCAATGGCATCCTTGAGGCTGGCAGAGACCAGAAAATATTGCTGGCGCAGTCGCAGAATCTTGCCATTTTCGCTGCTGTCATTGGGGTAGAGCACCATGGTGATGTGTTCTGCCTCATTCTTTGCAGCCACTGACTCGGGATAACTGCCGGCATTGAACTCACCCAGATCGAAGACATCCGTAGCGGTCGCTTTCCACAGGCGCAGGGTGTTTACCGTGCCGTTCTGGTAGCCCGGTATCGGGATGTCATAGGGGATCGCCAGCACATCATGGGTATCGACCCAGCGCACACGCTCCCGTCCTTCGGCATCGGTGTAGGTTTCGGTACGGCCACCAAACTGCACCTGGCGGGTGTACTCCGGACGCTCCATCTCCCAGGGGTTGCCGCTGCGCAGCCAGTGATCCGGCTCTTCGTGCTGACCATGCTCATCAATCTTCTGGCGAAACATGCCGTACTCATAACGCAGCCCATAGCCCTTTACCGGCAGCTGCAAGGTTGCACAGCTGTCGAGAAAACAGGCCGCCAGACGCCCCAGGCCACCATTGCCCAATCCGGCATCGGCCTCTCTCTCGGCAATCTCCTCCAGATCCAGACCCAGGCCGTAGAGCGCCTTTTTCGTCGCCTCAGCAGCACCCAGGCTGAGCATGGTGTTGCCCAATGCACGCCCCATCAGAAACTCAAGTGAGAGGTAGTAGGTTCGCTTGCAGTCAGACTCTTCATACGCCGCCCGCGTATTTTTCCAGCGCTCCATCAGACGGGCGCGCAGGGTCAGTGCCAGCGCCTTGTAGGTTGCACCCATGTCACCGTCATACCTGTCCCGCCCCAGGGTGTAGTAAAAGTAGCGGTTAAAGTCATGCGCCAGACTTTCGCTATCCATGCCCAGTGGCGAGAGCCGGGCAAGCCGGCTCTCGCCCTCTGATATGCGTTCCTGGTTTTTTGGGGGGGGGATTTCGTTGCGCATGAGCACAGCCCATTGGTTTTAGGGGAAAGGGACGCTATTTTACAGCAATACAGCAAGAAATGCGGAGTGGGCTAACCAAATGAGTCATCTGAAATAGAGAGCCCGTCGGGTGAATCGACATCGGCACTCTCATCAAGCCGGATCTTGAGTGACAGGTTGTTGCGCGAATCCGCATGGCTCAGAGCCTCATCCAACTCAATCTTGCCCGCTTTGTAGAGCGTATAGAGTGCCTGATCAAAGGTCTGCATGCCGCGCTGGCTGCCCTGCTCCATCGCCTCTTTGATGGAGTGCACATCACCCTTTTGGATCATCTCTGCAATCAGGCTGGTCAGCAGCATAATCTCTACCGCCGGCACCCGTTTGCCATCCAGGCTTTTTACCAGGCGCTGGGAGATCACTGCTTTCAGATTCAGGGAGAGATCCATAAACAGCTGGTGATGGGCGGAATCGGGGAAGAAGTTAACGATACGATCCAGCGCCTGGTTGGCATTATTGGCATGCAGGGTGGATATACAGAGGTGGCCAGTCTCCGCATAGGCAATGGCATGCTGCATGGTGGCACGATCCCGGATCTCGCCAATCAGGATCACATCGGGTGCCTCACGCATGGCATTCTTCAGCGCAACCTCGTAGGAGGCAGTGTCCAGCCCCACTTCACGTTGATCAACCACTGATTTTTTATGGCTGTGTAAAAACTCAACCGGATCTTCAATGGTCAGGATATGCCCCGTCGCATTGCGGTTTCTGTGATCAATCATCGAGGCCAGCGTGGTTGATTTACCAGAGCCGGTTGAACCCACCACCAGAATCAGTCCACGCGGCTCCATAATCAGCTTTTTGAGTGCAGGCGGCAGATTAAGCTCTTCAAGCGAGGGGATATTGCCTTTAATGTAGCGTATGACCATCGCCGCATCACCCCGCTGCCGAAAGACATTGACCCGAAACCGGCCAAGGCCACTCATGGAGATGGCCAGGTTGCCCTCCATGGTCGCTTCAAACTCCTTTATCTGATCATCCTTCATAATGGAGTAGGCCAGTTTTTTAACCTGCCCTGGCCCCATTTTGGCATCACCAATCGGCATGGTGAGTCCTTCAGTCTTCAGATTAGGCGGAGCGCCTGTACTAAAAAACAGGTCTGAGGCGTTCTTCTGCACCATCAATCTTAGATATGGAACGATATCCATAGTTACCAACCCTCTTTTGCTTTATTCACATAATCTCTTTTAGCGGCAGAGGTCACAGTAAATTTAAAGCAAATCATCAAGTCGGTTCCAGCTGCTGCTCTGCCACATCTATCGCCTCGCCCACCTCCAGCCACTGCTCTTCTACACGCATAAGCTGTTGATCAATTTCCGCTTTTTCTGTAAGCATTTGTTTGAGTCTCCCTTTTTGCTCACTGGCATAGATCCCGGGCTCTGCAAGCTGCTGCTCCAGCTGCTGCTGCTGCTGGTTCAGGCGATCCAGCTCTTTTTCCAGCACCTTCAGCTTTTTTCGCAAGGGTTGTAGCAGACGGCGATTTTCAGCCTCCTGCTGCTTGCGCTCTCTGCGTGCTATGGCACTGTTCTCCCCCAACCCGACCTCCACCTTCTCTTCCACCGCAGTTCGGTTTTCCATCAACCAGGCTGGATAATCATCCAGCGCCCCTGAAAATTCATCCACCTTCCCCCCGGATACCAGCAGCAGCTGATCTGTCGTGGTGCGCAGCAGATGGCGGTCGTGCGAGACAATCACCATGGCGCCTTCAAACCCCTGCAATGCCAGACTAAGCGCATGGCGCATCTCCAGATCAAGGTGGTTGGTCGGCTCATCCAGCAGCAGCAGATTGGGGCGCTGAAAGACCAGCAGCGCCAGCACCAGTCGCGCCTTCTCTCCACCCGAAAGGGGTGCGACAGGTTCCAATGCCCGGTCACCCACGAACCCAAAGCCACCAATAAAGCTTCTAAGTGATTGCTCACTATCTTTGGGGGCCAGTCGTTGCAGATGATCCAGCGGGCTGTCATCCAGCCGTAGCTGTTCCAGCTGATGCTGTGCAAAGTAGCCTGTTTTTAGTTCAGCCGCCGGAAAGCACTTGCCCGCCAGTGGGGATAGCTCACCCGACAGCAGCTTGATCAGGGTCGATTTGCCCGCCCCATTTGGCCCCAGAAGGCCGATTCGATCACCCGGTCGCAGCCCCAGATTGACCCCTTCGAGGATTTTGCTCTGGCCATAGCCGACATCGGCATCTTCCAGTCGCAACAGCGGATTGGGGATCTTGTCCGATGGTTTAAAGCCAAAATGAAACGGGGAGTCCAGATGCGCCGGGGCAATCTGCTCCATCCGCTCCAGCGCCTTGATGCGGCTCTGCGCCTGCCGCGCCTTGGTGGCCTTGGCCCGAAAACGGTCGATATAGCTGTGCAGATGCGCAACCTCCCGCTGCTGCTTCTCATAACTGGCCTGCTGATTGGCCAGGCGCTGGGCGCGAATCACCTCAAAATCGGAGTAGTTGCCGCTGTAGAGCTGGACACTCTGCTGCTCAACATGCGCAATCTGCGTAACCACTGCATCCAGAAAATCCCGGTCATGCGAGATCAGCAGCAGCGTGCCTGGGTAGCGACAGAGCCACTCCTCCAGCCAGATCACCGCATCCAGATCCAGATGGTTGGTCGGCTCATCCAGCAGCAGCAGATCCGAGCGGCAGATCAGTGCCTGAGCCAGATTCAACCGCATGCGCCAGCCACCAGAGAACTCCTGCACCGGCAGCTCCTCCTGGTCTGACCTAAAACCCAGCCCGCGCATCAGCCGGGCAGCCCGGGCGCGTACATTGTAGCCACCAATCACCTCAAGCTGGGCATGCAGCTCCGCCACCCTGTGACCATCATCGGACTGCTCTGCGGCGGCCAGCCGGGTTTGAACCATGCGCAGCTCAACATCCCCATCCATCACATATTCAATCGCATGCCGATCAACTGCCGGGGTCTCCTGCGCCACATGGGCAACCACCCATTTCTGCGGCAGGTAAAGATCACCCGCATCCGCATGCAGCTCATGCTGTATCAAAGAGAAAAGGCTCGATTTACCGGTACCATTTGCCCCCGTGACACCCACTTTTTGCCCCGGATGGACGGTAAAAGAGGCGTTTTCAAAGAGAAGCTTGGTTCCACGACGCAGTGACAGATGGGTACATTTCAACATGGCGCAGAGTTTACCCTAACCGCATTATATGTAGAATACAGATATCTATTTCAATAGGCGACGCCAAAAGCCATGCTACGAGCCATTCAGCAATTCTTTGAACAGAATATAGCCACAGCCCAATCAAACAGCGATGCAGAAAGGGAACACAGCCTGCAACTGGCCACAGCAGCGCTACTGTTTGAGATGATGCGGATGGATGATGAGATCGACGAGAATGAGAAGCAACTGGTCAGAAAGCTTATCAGCCAACGATTCACACTCACTGGCAATGAAACCAAAAAGCTCATCCAGCTCGCTGAACAAGAGGCCGAACAGGCGATTGACTATCACTGCTTTACCTCACTGATCAACAGCCACTTCTCGGCAGAAGAGAAAATCGATATTGTCGAACACCTGTGGCAGGTTGCCTATGCCGATGGGCAGATCAACAAATATGAAGATCATCTGGTACGCAAGATTTCAGAGCTGATATATGTGCCCCACAGCGCTTTTATTGCAGCCAAACACCGGGCAGCGGCTCAGTGGCAAGAAGATGGCAAAAACCACCCAGTAACCTTGGAAAAGCCACTCAAGACATAACACACAACCATGATCAACCAAAAAAAAGCCGTGGGTCTCGTGAACCTCAGCTAAACTAACGGAGGGTTATGATGAAAGGGATAAATATGGACAGCACTGAGGTAGCCAAGCGGCTTAATGCCCTGAATATAAAGAGCAGGGAAAAAGAGCTGTTGAAACGAGTAGCCCTCGCATTTATGCAAGTAAAAGATGAGGTGGCATTCACCTTTTTGAAAACCCTCCAGCGATTGATAGCACCGGACATCTATCAGCAGATAAGAAAAAAAGTGGGCAGCATACAGGAGGAGTATTTCTTCCAAATGCTTAATGGCCCATACAACTCTGAATATGCTGCAAACCGGTTTTTACTTGGTTATGCCTTTTACCACTCAGGGGTAAAGCCTGAGCACTATGTGGCCGCATTTTCCGAGTATTACAGTGCTCTTGTCTCAACAATAGAACCCAAATTCAAAGATGAAATGGTAGCTGTAACATCGGTGTTAAATAAGATGCTGCTATTTGACACCAGTCTCATCATGGAGACCTATTTCTATGAGGACAAGAACCGTTTTAAAAAACTCTATCGCAAATATGGCACTGTGATTGATGCTATGCGCGACGGGGTTGTGATACTCGATGCAAAGACCCTGAATATCATTGAGGTTAACCGTCGAATCGAAGAGTTTACGGCATTGAACCGCGCTGATCTCATCGGCAGAGAGGTCTTTACACTCCACCCTCCCGAATTTAGAAAGATTATTAAAAAGACCCTGAAGAGGGGAGCGACAGGGCAGCACGGGTTGATTCCAGAACTGTATATTCTCAATCATAAAAGCGGTGAGTATCAGCCTGTAGAGGCAACCTATGCACAGTTTGAGCTGGATGACGACATCTATATTGTCAAAATCGTTCGAGACATAAAGGATCGGCTCTCCACACAAAAGAAGCTCTCACGCATCAATCGACTCTACCGTGTCTTGAGCGAAGTGAATGGGGAGATCATACGTGCGCTCAATAGTGACGAACTCTATCAGTCGATTTGCCGAATCATTGTCGAAGAGGGCGGTTTCAAGTTTGCATGGATTGCTGAAATAGAGGATGAAGAGCATGTCAATCCTGTAGCCTACTGCAAGGCCGCCTATTTTTACGAGAATATCGAAGCTGATCTGGAAGCCTCAATGAACAACAACATCGAGTCGCTTATTGAGAAGTTAAAGAAGGATGGTCACGAGGCTGAAGCACACATTAAAGATGGCATGTTCATACATGAGAAGCTGACCATCCCGATCTGGCGAGAAAAGGAGTTCATCAGCATCCCGCTTTACTATGGCAGAGAGATCCGCGCCATTCTCAAAGTTTACTCCAATGAGGTTGACTCATTTAGTGGTGATGAGATCCATCTGTTCAAAGAGATCGCCAATGACATCTCCTATGCCATCACAACCATGGAGAACAAGGAGCATCTTGAGTTCCTGACCAATTTTGACCTACTGACGCGCCTGCCAAACCGGCACCTTTTCAAGGAGCGTCTTGAAATGGCGGTCTACAGTGCCAATTACCAAAAAGAGGTATTCGCCACCGTACTGGTCGATATCGATCAGTTTAAGCTGATCAACGACACCTTCGGTTATGGTTTTGGCGACACGGTTCTCCTCAAGGTGGCCGAGCATTTGAAGCGGATCATCCGCCCCGAAGATATTCTTGCACGGTATGGCAGCGATGAGTTTGCCCTGGTCTTCTTCAACCTCAAATGCAAAGAGGAGATCAGCCACTTTGTTGAGAAGATCAATGAGCTCTCCACCCATCCGGTCACCCTTGGCAAGGAGGAGATCTATCTTACTTTAAGCGCTGGCATCGCCATCTTTCCAAAAGATACACACAGTGCAAGTGAGCTTAAAATGGCGGCGGAAACAGCACTCAAAACAGCCAAGGCCCATGGTGGGAACACCTATCTCTTTTATGCTGAAGAGATGGACTCTACAGATCAATCCAAAATACGGTTTCAGAACGAGCTGAAAAAGGCCATTCATAACGAAGAGTTTAGACTTTTTTATCAACCGCAGATCGATTTGCGCAGCATGGAGATATGCGGCGCAGAGGCGTTGATACGATGGATGCATCCTGAAAAAGGGCTGATCAGTCCAAACGATTTCATCCCGATACTGGAGGAGTCCTACTTGATCGAGGAGATAGGTCAGTGGGTTATCGAAGAGAGCTGTCGACAGATCAAAGCCTGGGGAGAGCGGCAGATCGAGCTGGCCGTCGCCATCAACATCTCCACCAAACAGATTACTAGAAACAGCAATTTTTTCACCTCTCTGGTTGATACGGTCATCTCTTCTGGGATCGACCCAAATCTGTTGCATGTGGAAGTGACAGAATCACTGATTATGGAGAATCTCAGCGTAGTAGAGAGCGGTCTTAAGGTGCTTGGTGAACACGGAATACTCTCATCCATCGATGACTTTGGCACCGGCTACTCCTCGCTCTTTTACCTGAAGAAGCTGCCTGTCTACGCATTGAAGATCGATCGTGCCTTTATCAGGAACCTGCCGCACAATGAAGAGGATATTGCCATCTCCAGTGCCATTGTCTCCATGTCCAAAAGCTTGAACAAGAAGACAATAGCCGAAGGTGTTGAAACAGATGAGCAGCTCAATTTTCTAAAGAACATTGGCTGCGACAGGGTACAGGGGTTCCTCTTCTCCAGGCCACTGCCCGCTGATGAGTTTGAGGAGTATTACCAAAAGTTCTCTTAATCATCCAGGGGATTATTGACATAATAATTTAGATGAATTCAATACTCCTCCCCGGTTTTTGTTGACTCTTTAACCATTTTAACAAATGAGGATATCAACAGCTCCGGGGTTTTAAATGCCTGCCTGTCCAGATAGTAATAGGTGCCAATTTGCACGGCATCACGGTAGATTCGGTATTCGATTTTTGTTTTTGGTATAACGCCAGTGATATATTTCTCACCCCTCTCTTCTGCAACCTTGCTGTTTTTTATACCGTCAAGATAGAAGAGTGCCTTTTGCAACTCTTCACTACAGTGGTTTTGAAACCGTGATAGTGAGTTTGAATCTTCTTTCAGATATGGCTCCCATGCCACATCCATCTTTTTGGAGCAGCCTAGTTGCTGCCTGATCCACTCAAACAGCGCCGCCAGCAGTTGCTTTAATAAATTCATTTCATCTCAATCAGCCATCTTCATTAAATGAAAGCTCTCTGCCTTTGCCTTTTGATGCCGGGGTAGCTCTGTCCCAGGCCCAATCTCTGATTCTTTTTGTCTGCTCTTTCATGGTCTCTGATAACGGCACTATGGTATCAATATGTTTGGCAATATCTTTGGTGGTGAATGGATGGTTTTGACTGCTTGCATCAATGCGTCCACCATTGACTGCCTGTTCTATCTCTGCTGCATTCCACTCTTTGGTGATTTTTGTAAGGCGTGCAATATCAAAGTCATCAGGATTTTGCCGATTGGCTTTAAGGTGGATCTTTAAAATCTCTGCACGCTCTTCATCATCTGGCAGATCACAAAAAAAGACCTGATCAAAACGTCCTTTGCGAATAAGTTCCGCAGGCAATGACTCAATCCGGTTGGCTGTTGCCGCCACAAAGACAAGCGGTGATTTCTCCTGCATCCAGGTCAAGAAGGCTGAGAAGACATGCGATTGATTAGCATTGCCACTCTCAAGCAGACCCAGGCCATTCTCTATCTCATCAATCCAGAGTACAGCAGGTGCGGCACGCTCTACTATTTGTGTCACCTTGTGGAAGGCGGCCTCTGGGCTGCCGTGCATTTGCGAGAAGATAAGATTCATATCCAACCTGAAAAGAGGCACCTTCCAGCTGTTGGCTACAACCTTGGCACACATGCTTTTACCGCAGCCACTGATACCCATGATGAGGATGCCTCTGGGTATCGGCATACCACTGAGCTGTGCCTTTTGGGTGAAGAGGTTTTTTCTTATGTTGATCCACTCTTTCAGCCGGCCAAGACCACCCACCTGATCAATACTGAAATTGACAGGGACATACTCCAGACAGGTTGCCCCCCCGCTTGCCACAAGTCGTTTTTTACTCTCATTAATCAGATCAGAAACAATCGCCGTGGTGATTTTTTCACAGTGGTTAATTTGATGCATCAGATGTGTTGCATCCTTTAGAGTAAGGCCGCAGAGTGCAAGTGAAATCTCTTTTAGTGCCTCATTGCGCAGCTTTCTATCTGCATTACCATTTTGTAACTCTTGCAAGTGAGATAATATCTCTGCCTGACTTGGCAGACTTACATTGATCTGGAATATATCACTGCGTATTGAATGCGGGATCTTTCTATCTGCTGAAACTATAAATATATACAGATCACTGTGTTTGCAGAATTTTTCATAGGCATCTCGCAATAATCGATCGACCTGTGGCTGCCCGGCAAAGTCCAGCAGGTCTTTCATGATATAAAAACCGGGCCTGCCCTCTTTAATGATCCATTGCAGCGCCTTTATCGGATCATCCGTATCTTCAACTTTAGCATCCAATCCAGCAGAGCAGGACCAGGTGATAACCGGCAGATCATTTACTTGTTTTTCTGCAAGTTTGCGCAGCAGGTTGATTACACGACTCTCTTCTACGCTATTGAGATATATTATGGGGTATTGTCCAGCAATGGCTTTTTCTATCTCTTCAGTAACTTCAGCCATTGCCTGTTTCCTATCTGTTTTGACGTTAATAAAATCAGCAGCGCAGGCTGCTTTTGTTTTGAAGAAACCAGCTGTAGGCTTCAGTAAGCCCATCCGGCAACGCCGTTTTTGCATACCATCCAAGCTGTTGCAGCGCGCTTACATTCAATAGTTTACGCGGTGCACCATCCGGTTTTGTTTTATCAAAGACAATCTTGCCTTTGAATCCAACAACCTTGCCAATCTCTTCAGCCAACGCCGCAATGGTGACATCGCTACCTGTACCAATATTCAGGTGTGACAGCATGGGTTTAGTCTGTGCTAAATAGCACTGCTTATCCAGCGCCATTACAAACAGGCAGGCATCGGCCATATCATCTACATATAAAAACTCGCGCTTTGGGCTTCCGCTGCCCCATACAGTAACAGTCGGTTGGCTGCCTGTTTTTGCCTCATGGAATTTTCTTAATAGCGCAGGGATAACATGGCTGCCTGTTAAATTGTAGTTATCTTGCGGCCCATAAAGATTGGTCGGCATCACGGAGCGGTAGTCTGTGCCATATTGCCGATTATAGGATTCACACAGTTTTATACCGGCAATCTTGGCAATGGCGTAGGGTTCATTGGTTGGCTCTAGCGGGCCAGTCAGAAGTGCCGATTCAGACATGGGTTGCTCAGCCATGCGCGGGTATATACAGGAGCTACCCAAAAACAGCAGTCGCTCTGTATTGGCTCGCCAGGCCGCATCAATGACATTGGCCTCTATCATCATGTTTTGATAGATAAACTCGGCAGGCTGGCTGTTGTTCGCCTGAATCCCTCCCACCCGCGCTGCTGCCAGAAAAACATACTCTGGCTTTTCCTGCATAAAAAAATCACGCACGGCCTGTTGGTTTGTCAGGTCTAACTCGGTGCGGCTTCGGGTAATGATGTTTTTATATCCATCCAACAGCAGACGCCGCATGATGGCTGACCCCACCATACCTGCATGGCCAGCCAGGTAGATTTTTGAATTATAGTCAGGCGCCATCACTCATTGCGCTCATAGGTTTGAAATCCTTCACGTCGGCAAAGGTCATCTTTTTTGGCCAGCTCAAGATCTTCCCGTGCCATCTCGGCTACCAGCTCTTTGAAGGCTATTTTTGGTGCCCAGCCCAATTTCTTTTTTGCCTTGGACGGATCACCCAGCAGCGTCTCTACCTCTGTTGGCCTGTAGTAGCGTGGATCAACCTTTACAATCACATCCCCTGGTTTAACACCACAGTTGGTTTCTTGCACTGCAGCTACCGTTGCGGTCTCCTCCTCTGCACTCCCTTCCCATCGCAAACCGATCCCCAACTCTGTGGCTGCGGCAGTTACAAAATCACGCACGGTGTACTGTATCCCGGTTGCAATAACGAAATCTTCTGGCTCCTCTTGTTGCAACATGAGCCACTGCATCTCTACATAATCCTTTGCATGCCCCCAATCACGTTTGGCGTCCATATTGCCCAGATAGAGGCAGGCTTGAAGCCCCAGCTTTATTCGCGCCAGAGCACGGGTTATTTTGCGTGTCACAAAGGTCTCGCCACGCACGGGGGATTCATGATTGAAGAGGATGCCGTTGCAGGCATAGATACCGTAGGCCTCTCTGTAGTTCACGGTT
Source organism: Candidatus Polarisedimenticolaceae bacterium (assembly GCA_021648685.1). Lineage (GTDB taxonomy): Bacteria > Pseudomonadota > Gammaproteobacteria > Chromatiales > Chromatiaceae > WFXD01. The sequence continues at coordinate 33,375 of JAKISI010000008.1, read as the reverse complement.
ATCCAGTAGGCATACAGTTTTGCAACCGCATAGGGTGAGCGCGGATAGAAAGGGGTGGTTTCACTCTGCGGCGTCTCTTGCACTAGGCCATACAGCTCTGAGGTTGATGCCTGGTAAAATCGGGTCTTTTTCTCCAGCCCAAGAATGCGGATTGCCTCCAGCACTCGCAGTGTGCCCAGTGCATCAGCATTGGCAGTATATTCCGGCTCTTCAAACGAAACGGCCACATGACTTTGGGCGGCAAGGTTATAGAGTTCATCCGGCTGCACCTGTTGGATAATACGCACCAGGCTGGATGAATCGGTCATGTCGCCATAGTGGAGGACAAAATCACGATCAGGTTGAGAAGGGTCTTGGTAGAGGTGATCTATTCGATCCGTATTAAACAGGGATGAGCGACGCTTGATGCCGTGAACCTCATACCCTTTATTCAGTAAAAACTCGGCCAAATAGGCACCATCCTGCCCGGTAACACCTGTTATCAATGCTATTTTTTTCATTCCTGTTTCCGGTAGATTATCTATTTTGATTCTGGCTGTTTCAGTATTCGTAACTCACCGACAAACATAAGCACCGGAAAGTTGCGCTTTAGCTCTTTACTGTAGAAGTTGCGCATCACAACACCATTGGGGAATTGAATGCGTGTGCCAATGGGTATATCTGCTGTTGGCCCAGCCAACCAAGCTGACATTCCATCACTGCGCTGCACTTCTAGATAACTATAGAGCGCCGCCTTTAGATGCGCTATGACAACGGCCTCATTTGGCAATATCTTTCTTTGCGCTGCTTTTTTATCCAATTCACGTTTTTTTACTGCCGCCTCTGCTGCTGTTGCCCAGTAGCCAATCTCTCCTTGCTTATTAAAAGAGGCATATTCAATACTGCGTTTATATCCAGTCAGGTTGGTGCCACCCATAATATAGAGGGTGTCATTTACTACTGCCGCACTCATGCCTTCCCGTCGTGATGGCAGTGGCGCGGTGAAAGTCCAGCTGCCAAGGCTGCCATCTGCATGAATTTGAGCCTTCTCTACACTATCCAGATAGGCAGCCCCATCCAGCCCGCCAAGTGCATAAAGATAATCACCATGCTGTAGGGTTGCCAGCCCATAGCGACCCGTCTGCAAAGGTTCGGAAGGTTGCCAGGGCACCAACCATCCCTCTTCGTCCTTCTGGCTCCACTCCACATCGGCAATACCCACGCCCCGCACCTTGTCATGACCGCCTATCATGTAGATACGGTTGTGCACCTTGCTCACACCATGGATGTAGCGTGCCATGTTCATGGTGTCGGTCAGCACGGCCCACTCACCCAGCGCACCATCCGGCTGAATCTCGGCACGCTCGACGCTGTCGAGTAGCTTCCCGCCAAACCCGCCAAAGGCATAGAGGTGGTTGCCGATCACCGCCACCTTGGTACAGCGTCGTTTGGTATTGAGTTTGAATCGCTCTATTGTCCATGCTCCCAGCGTGCCATCTGGCTGAATCTCGGCACGCTCGATACTGTCCAGCAGGGTTTTTCCGTAGCGACCCTGGCCTCCACCAACCGCATAGACAAAATTCTTGTGCCGTACCGCAGAGAAAAAGCCTCGCGGTGTATTCAGTGCCGGCCCTTGCAACCACTCCGACAGGCCGCCCTCGGCACTCACTCTGATAAATTCACTACTGCGCAGAAAGTTTTTACCATCCACCCCGCCAATGAGGTGAATGACGCCATCCACCTCCACTACAGCAGCACCTGAGCGTGGCGTCTGCATAAGCGGCCCATCACGCCAGCCGGGAACCCAGACTCGATCCTGTTGCGGCACCATGTCACCAGCAAATGCATGGGCAGCGACCATCAGTAGAATAAAACCCCACAGCACTATCGCCAGTCTGCATGGGGCTGAGTGTTTTAATTTACAATTTATACCTTGCATATCGCCAAGAATAATAACTCATCCATCTTGCATTTGTTGAGTGCTGCCGCCTTTAAATAGTAGAGTAAGCAGAGATATCTGGCTGGAGCACCCCACTATGAGCACTCAACCATCCGTTCGTGTTTACGCAGGCGAAGAGATTGCCCGCTACGGCTTCGGCGACAACCACCCTTTTGGCACTGATCGATTCAGCGCCTTTTGGCGGGAATTCACCAAACGAGGCCTGCATCATCAGGTTCAGGTGGGCACGCCAAAGCTGGCGGATCAGGCGGCCATTGAGCTGTTCCACACCGCCAATTATATGGCCAAAGTCAAAACCATGTCGCAAACCGGTACAGGCTATCTGGACGGTGGTGATACCCCCTGTTTTCCAAATGCCTATCAGACCACCGCCTATGTGGTGGGCAGCGTGCTGGATGCCATCGACCACATCATCCAGGGCAGCAACAAACGTGCCTTTGTCCCGATTGCGGGGCTGCACCATGCCCGCCGCGACGCTGCCGCCGGGTTCTGTATCTTCAATGACTGTGGCATTGCGATTGAAGCCCTGCGCACCCGGCATGGCATTCAACGAGTGGCCTACATCGACATTGATGCCCATCACGGCGATGGCGTCTTCTATGCCTTTGAGGAGGACCCTGACCTGATCTTTGCCGACCTGCATGAAGATGGCCGCTACCTCTACCCCGGCACAGGCAGCCGAAGCGAGACCGGCAAAGGGGCAGCCAAAGGGAGCAAACTCAATATCCCCATGGCACCCAATGCCGGCGATCAGGCTTTTTTATCAGCCTGGTCTAAGACAGAGGCATTTATTGCACAGGCCAAGCCTGAATTCATCATCCTTCAGTGCGGCGCCGACAGCGTTGCGGGTGACCCGCTTACCCATCTTGGCTACAGCGCTAAGGCACATGCCCAGGCGGCAAAATCACTGGCCCGGATTGCAGATATTCACTGCAAAGGGCGGATGCTGGCTGTCGGCGGCGGGGGCTATAACCGGGATAATCTGGCGCATGCCTGGTGCAATGTGATCAAGGCGATGCTCCCGCAGGGGGAATCGTAAAAATCGCCCATTACTGCCATACTCAAACCATCGTCACATTATGGGCACTGTCACATGTCAGAAAAATTCGACATCTTTTTCTCTGGCCAGATCATAGCCGGGCAGGATGAGGCTGCCGTGCGCGCCAAGCTGGAACGCGCCTTCAATGCCAACCCAAAGCAGTTGGAACAGCTCTTTTCAGGTCAACCAGTAAAAATAAAATCAGGGGTTGATATTGAAAAAGCGGCCAAGTACCGGGTCAGCTTCCGCAATGCAGGGGCGCTGATTGATATCAAACCTGTAACAACCACCGCTCAGCCCCCAGCCTCAACCCCTCCCGCAAAGGATAAGATTGAGCTGCTGCCCGCCAAAACCGGCAGCCTGATTGATTGTGCACCGCAAGTGGTGCCTGCAAAGATACCCAATATTGATGGCATCACCCTGGGGAGCAGCACCGCCCCGCTGGACAGCAGGGAACCAGCACCCCCGGCAAATATAGATACAGAGGGTCTAACGCTGAATCCACCCCACTCTGAAACCACGCTGGATGAGCGCAAGCCGTCACCAGCAGCAGAGATCGACACCACTGGCCTAACGCTTAATACCGCCAATACGGGAAGCCTTGAGGATTGCCAACAGCCGGTAGAGGCCGCCAAAATACCCGACATCAGTGCGCTGGAGATCGTTGAACCAAAGGTGACGTTTTAGCCATCTGCCCCTGTGCACCCTGCTTCAGCTGGATAACAAAGTTACCCATGGCATAATCAATAACAAAGCGAACCGGAATCTTGCGTTCATCCGCTGTCATCCAGACAAATACTGCGGGATGCACTGGCTGACCGCTCCACTCTCCCGATGTAAAGGCATCGAATCGCACCTTGAATAGATCTCGCTGCTGGTTATCCTGCTCCAAAGACCCTCTTGTTTGAACCCTGACCAGATAATTCAGCACCTTTTTGCCATCAGCGATGGTAAAGCGCATCTCATCTCCAACGGCAAAATTCTGGCCCCGAACCGCCTGCAGCAGTGAGAGCCGATCCAGCATGTTGCTGAGGAGCTTCTGGCCCGCTTTCCCAGAACGGCGGAAATCTGCCGCAGCATACCCCAGAAAATGGAACATCTCCGTTACCTCACCACTAAAACCTGCCTCGGCCTGCTGTGGTTTGCGCCGCTTGTAACGCTCTGTGGTCTTCTCATCCCAATCAAAACGGATGATTTCATGGCGCTCTTTTCGTGTTTTTTTGCGTCTCTCGAATAGAATGGAGCGCTGTAGATCGGTACTGAAATAGCTGGTCAGCTGATACCGGAAGGGGTAGAGAGCCTCCATCTTTTTATGCGGCTCACTGCTTATCTTGATCTCTGCTTTATAGGCTGCCTCGCCGTTCACGGTAACAGGTTGCCATGAACTCTCCAGCACTGCGTCGCAGATATCCAGCCAGGCCATAGCCGTTAATCCCCCCTGATAAGAGATCGTATACTCCAGACGATCGCCGACCTGCGGGGCAGCCGACAGGCAGGCCGGAGATAAAAGAGGCAAAAGCAGAGCCCAACTCACAAGCCAGCAACGCCACCTGTGGCAGAACCGGCCCATGCAATGCGGTTCATCGCCTCGCATCACCGGCAAAATAAAGTTGCAGAGCGAGGTACGAGCGGCGCAACGGTGTCCGGCCACTTTATATGTACCTCAACAGCATGAGCCTGAAATGCGCATCATAAAGCGTATGGGAGGACTTCCGAATAAAATTGAATTTTAGAAAGCGCAGAACCTGTCGGCTCACCTTGGCGATATGGCCATACAGCTTGTGAAGCCACATCATTGGAACAAATTCAGCTTGGTCATTATCCATTCGCTTCTCTCTTTTTTCGATCGCCTTTTCATCCTCAATGCCAAATTCCAGCATTTTTTCATTCATGAATATGGCCACTAAAAGACTGCTGATAATAGCCAGTCGGGCTTGATTTTCAATCACAGTATGGCTGATACCTCAAGCTTTGGCTTGGCCAAAATCGTTCTTCCAGGTATCAAAGCATTTTTCCTCATCCCAGCGACGCAAATACAGGAAGGCTATTACCTAATGATAAGTGCCAGGACATCGTTTACAGGTTTTTGTGCCAGGACATCGTTTACATTGCTCTTTAACAATTTGGTAGCCACTCAAGCAGTTACTATGAATGCATCCTAGCTTATTGGAGACATGCATGAAAAAAACGCTTGCACAGGAGCGGCAATGGGCTGTTCAGCGGCATCTCAATGGGGAAAGCTCTGAAAGCATTTGTATCTCTCTTGCTCGAACCAGACCGTGGTTATACAAGTGGGTGGATCGCTATGATCCTGACAATCCTGCCTGGTGTCAGGAAAGATCCAGGCCCCCACTAGTACACCGTCCAGGTTATATTGACGGATAGCAGCGCTTTAGATTGAGCTATTCCATCACTCTTGGCCGTACTCTTTATCCGCCAATATAATGTGGTTGATGTACTAGTCAGCCCTCAGCAAACGTCCCGGGAGATTGAGGAAATCGTCAAAGTGACTCGCCTCAGTCTCTACAACCAGGACTTGTTTTGTGGCGCTCAAGCTATTCTATGGGAGCTTGAGGAGCAGAATATCAAGCCCTTGCCGTCCCTTCGAACCATCAATCGCATCCTGAGCCGCAATGACCTTACTCACCGGCGTACGGGACGCTACAAACCGAAGGGTGTACGGTACCCGAATCTACCGGCAAGGGTTCCAAACTTTCGACACCAGGCCGATTTCGTGGGCCCTCGCCATCTTAGAGGTAAGGCAGGCACTATACGCTTCTACGGCATGAATGTAGTTGATCTGAACACAGGTCGGTGTGGGATCGAGCCGTTGTTCAATCGTAGCGGAAACGCCGTATATACCGCATTTTGGGCGATCTGGGGTCGCCTCGGGTTACCTTGCCATCTTCAGGTAGACAATGAGATGGTTTTCTACGGGAGCCCAACGCATCCACGGGGTATGGGGCCGCTTATCCCGCAATCGGAGCCATGGCGCAATGGTGTGGTCGAACAGTTCAATAACCACTACCAACAGAAGTTCCTTGACCGGGTTCCTATGCGGACAGCAGATGAGCTGAGAGAAGGCACTTTGGCCTTCGAGCAAAAGCACAACAGCCGCTATCGCTATAGCAAGTTGAACGGCAAGACGCCACTGGAAGCCCTGGATCACTCAAGAAAGAAATCTCTTCGCTTCCCTCTAAGCCAACCGGCACCTGAGACACCGCTAAAGAAACCCGAGACCGGAGCTTATCATTTGATTCGCTTTATTCGGAGCGACTGCAAGCTTGATATATTCGGCGAGCGTTTCCGGGTTTCACCAGATCTCCAGTACGAGTACGTGGTGGCCGCCATCGATGTTAAAGAGCAAAAACTCAAACTCTTCCACGATAGGTTTCAGGTGGATGAATTTGATTATAAATTACGTTGAACAAACATCTGGAATCAGGATGTTATTCCTGATTCCAGTTAAACTGTAAACGATGTCCCGGCACTTATCACGTAATCAATAGCGGTGGTGTAAATATCCTTAATTTTCTGGTAAAAGCGTTTTTCCGAAGCTCGAATATCCCGGATTCGTTCCAACCACTCATCAAAGTAATCCCACTTATCGACCTGTTTCAAGCGGTCGTCATCCATGGCAAAGCCTTTGATAATGTATTCCTTGAGGATATTGGTTGCCCATACTCTAAACTGGGTGGCTCTTTTGGAGTTGACTCGGTAGCCAACGGCAATAATGGCATCAAGATTGTAATATTTAACGGCTTTAGTTTGGATTTTACCCGCAATCGCACCGTGTTGCATGGTATGTTCCAAAATGGAACTAACCACTTTTTCATCTAATTCGCCGCTTTCAAAGATGTTTTTCAGGTGTTTAGTGATGGCTGGGCGTTTTACATCAAAGATGTTCTGCCATCTTTTTCTGGGTCAGCCAGATGGTTTCATCTTGAAAAACCGTGTCGATTTTGACTGTGCCGTCAGGGGTTGTGTAGAGGACAATTTGGGATTCACTCATCATTATTTCAGTAACTCAATAAATGAAATACATTGCACATTAACTTCAGGCATAGCACATACGGCTGGAATTTTATAATTGGATTTTAGTTTGGGTAATCTGTTTTGTTTGCCTTCTTCACTTATCAATATGGTATTGGTTTCTTTGGCAATAGCAATAATAAATAAATCATTCTCGCCAACCCCATTGGTATAGTTTTCTTCTTCTATGCCTAATGATGTTTTAATGCGTTGTGCGGTTAGCAAAACGGACGGCGTGAGTGCAAACACTTGAATATGATGTTCATTTAGCCATTGTCCACACTCAGGAATTTTATGCGCTACTTCCTCCAACGCTTTTTTTGAAATTGAAAAGTTTTTATTCTTAATTTGTTCAGCAACCCAATCCCATAACGAATTAAAATGGAGGTTGCTGGGAGGGTAATTATCCCAAGCGTGAATCATAGACGAGGCATCGAAGCTATACATATTGCTCCAACTGACGTACATCACTGATTTTTATATTATCCAGATAGGTACTGGCTTTAGCCAAGGTAATTTTCTGATCATGCAGTGAATCAAACACTGCATATACAAAAGGTCTGCCAAACATATTCACAGGCTCTCGGTGTCGATAGCTTCGAGGTATGGGTTTAGCATCAGATTTTTTTGTACGCTCTATTTCCCTCTGTCTGTTTTTTAACTGTTTATAGCCCTGATAATGTTGCTCCGTGATTTGCCCACTTTTTAATAATCGTACCAAAATCGCCTCAACACTCACACACCAGCTACTCTTAAAATCTGCTAAATTCTGATCGTATTCGATGACATTTAAATTTAATAGCTTATCAACATCAATTTGACTTAGAAACGCATCAGGCATTAACAGATTGCCAGCAAATTCATTGGCATCTTTTTCCTTACCTTGGTAATTGTAAAAATCCTCATCATCATCTATTGCACTTTCTTTGTGTAACAACAAATGTGCTAATTCGTGCATTAAGGTAAAGGCTTGCGCCCCTTTGCTTATCTGCTTTTTAATGGCAATAATCGGCAAAACATCATAAAAAAGAGAAAAACCCCGCACAGGTTCGTTTTTATCAATCTGCCATTGTCCGTTATAGCCATTAGAGACAAAAACCATAATGCCTTTACCTTCAACTGCCTGGCGCAAGTCATCAAAATCAACAGTATCAGGCAACCCCAGCCATTGACGCACTTGCTCGCTGGCTTGTTTTATATTATCGGTGTTGAGAACAAAATCAGGTAGCCAATCACGCTTGGCAGGTTCGTCTAAATCATCCAACAAGCCTAAATAAATCTGCCTTTGTTTCTCGATACGCTCAATCAATGCCCGCAATTTAGGAGAATGAATAGGCTTTTGGTTATTGATGGTACGAAATTGAGGAGAGTATATTTTTTGCTCCTGCACCTCGCTTGGTTCAAGAAAAAACAGCAAGCTTCGCTTGAAAAAATTTGCCAGTTTTTCAAGTTGGTTAACGCTTAACACCGCTTGGCTTGCCATGGCTTGCTCAAGGGTCGCCATCGCAATAGAGACACTGGCAGATAAATCAGCAAGCTCTATTTCTGATGACTCCATACACCATTGCAAACGACTGGGGTTAAGGGCTATTTTTTCCATGACTTTATTATAACTCACCACTAAAGGCTTTTTGCAGGATGGATTTTTTAAGTTCTTCTAAATCGGATATTTTTTGCTGATAAATGGCTTCTAACTTTTTGGTTTCGGCTGAAAGACCGTTTAGTTTTTTGACTATTTGTTGTTACTCTTTTAAAAGGCTTGTTCAAACATGGGTACCCTTCATGAGTTTCGTTTATATCCTCTGTACTTGGGTTGAGGGGCTAACTACCGTTATCGGTTGCTGCCGAGGCAAAACAGGCGCCTCATGGCCTAAAACTTGCTTAGACAATGTCAGCGCATTTTTTTCCTATCAACACGCCATTTTTTTGGCTTTAAAGAAGAGGACACCATTGTGGTTACACCCATTTCAAATGACAAACTGCCATCTTTGGACAGCGCAAAAGCAGGCGGCTCAAGCTCAAAAAGTACAGGCAGCACCAATACAAGTAGCGCAGAGGCCAGCTCAGCCACGCCTAAAGCCGCCAAACCGGCTGATAATACGGTAAATATCGACCGCGCCGGTGAACTCTATCGCAGTGCCGCCAGTGAACCCGCCCGCTCAACCGGCAATATCAACACCGCAGAAGAGGCTGCTCAGCTTGCAGCCCATATCAGCAAACTGCTGGGGGCGGATAGCGCACAGGCCATGCGCGCCCAGGCGGGAGGCCGGGGCAGCCAGGTTGGCACCTTGCTAAGTGCTGCGCCTTAGCGGGCGTTACTCCCTTACAAACTCCATGCGCTCCACCTCTGCAAGGCTGACCATTTTGCCATCCAGGGTGAGCAGACTGCGTGCTGCCACATCACCCTTATAGGCCTCATAGTTAACCGCATTGCCGCTACGGGTATCAATCACCCGAACCGTCACGATCTGGTAGCTATCCTCCCACTCCAGATAGACAAAATAGAGGGCTCCAGCCAGCATGATGGAGACCAGACCATAAGCAGCATAGTGCGGCAGTCGCAGCAGGGTGGTTTTTGTCGGGGATGGTGCCGGCGCTGTAGCTTGCGGCAGACGATGCACTCGTCGGCGCAGTACCAGCGCCGCCCCCAAAATCACCACTACCGTCAGTAAAATTTTCAGTAACATGGGGACTACTTTATCATGCTGCCCTATAAATGCAGTATGATGGGCTATTTTCAGAGCGCCAGTATGAACCCCATAAAGATCCCCGCACTTATTCTGTTGCTGTTCTTAAGCGCCTGTGGCGAGCCAGATCGCCCCAGCCTTGCGCTCTATCCCGCCATTGAGCGTGGTGATATTGCGCAGATCGAACGCCATATCAAATGGGGCGCAGACCTCAACCAAACCAACCCGGATGGCAGCACGCCCCTGCATGTCGCAGCCAAGGCAGGTCGCTGGGTGGTGGTGAAGCTGCTGCTAAAGCATGGGGCCGACATTAATATTCTGGACGGGGAGGGGCATACCCCGCTCTACAATGCGGTGATGGCAGGCCGCACCCAGGTAGCCGAGATGCTGATCAAGCATGGTGCCAAACTGGATAGCAACCAGTTGCTGCAAGAGGCCGTATCCAACCAGATCGTTGACCGCGATATCTTCAGATTTTTGATACAGCAGGGAGCCGACATCAACCTCATCACTGAAGAGGGGGAGACCCTGCTCCATACCGCTGTAAAAAAAGGTTATCGGGTGGTCAGCAGAATATTGATTCGTAACGGCGCTGATATCAATGCCAGGGATACCGCCGGACAGACCCCTCTGTGGTACGCCATCCAGCATAAAAACAGCGACATCATCGCCCTGCTCAAGCGCAATGGCGCTGTGGCCGAATAGCCATAAACCTATTTTCACTGCTTCTATTAGCCTGTACTATGCTCACCCGGCTAACCCACTAAAACATATCAGGTATTACAAATATGGCATCCACTGTAGATGAACTCACCATTGCCTACACCGAAGATGGCACCGACATTGTTAAGGAGCTGGACAAGCAGATTCTCTCTAAGGGAGCCTGGTCCACGGTGATCTTCCGTTATCAGGAGTGGAACCGCACAAAAAGCGAATATGGCCCTGAAAAGTACAGTATTCGTCGCTATCAGAAGCGAAATGGCGAATATATGCAGAAATCAAAGTTCAACATCTCCAGCAAGGATCAGGCTAAGAATGTGGTTGCTGCACTGGAGAAGTGGATCGCAGATTAACCGGAAGCGGGGCTTTAGCCCTGCCAGACCTGCCTGCTTCCTGCAGGGCTAAAGCCCCGCTTCCGAAGATACTAACGCGCCCCACTCCGCCAGCTCATCAAGCAGCGGCCTCTTTTCAAGCGGGACGCGCTTATCCTCTTTCAGTGCAGCAATCTGCTCAAAGTACTCAACCAGGGTGATGCTTCCGCCTCCGTCGGATTCGCAGATCCGTTTCCGGCAAAATTCATTCCAACGCACCCGGCCATCCGGTGAAAGGGTCTCTGGCCAGTTGCGCGCCTGATAGCGAAAAAGCATCTCTGGCAGACGCTTATCCTCGAAACGGAGCTGTAGACTGCTCAACTCCTGTGGCTTTGCACGCCGAACAATATCAATCTGTTTGCGATCATGGCCGCTAAAAAAGCCACCGTAGAGATCATGATCGGGGTCACTCACAGGCTCAAACTGCTGCAAGCTGTGGGCCTGGCGCACCTTCTCCTCAAATTCTGATGCCTGCTGCAATTTTTTAGCATGCGCTCTACCCGCAGCCACATCAATCTGCCAACGCTCTTCCGCTTCAAGCGTTAGCGTACTCATAGGGACAATGACTGGGCTCTTATTTAGATGCACCATTTTGAGCGGCAGACGCTCTACCCCCTCCGGCAGCTCTTTCACCGGGGTAAAGAGCCGCTGCTGCAGCACCTCAACACTGAGTTCAAAAAATGGCTCCGGGTCATAGCGGAGATCAAATACAATCACACCATTCTTGTTGACCGGGTGACGGGTGACGGGAGCCACCATGGCCAGACGGCCATAGCAGGCAGGAAACATGGAGGAGACATGCAGCAGCGGGCTCTTCTCGCGCAGATCAAACTGCTGGTCAACCAGCCGCTTGTTACGCAGCCGGAAGATGTAATCAAACAGCCGTGGCTGGCGTTCCTTTATCAATCGAGCCAGTGCAATGGTGGCATAGACATCTGACAGCGCATCATGCGCAGCCTCATGGGACAATCCATTGGCTGCCGTCAGCTCCTCCAGCTTGAAACAGGGGGCGCCATCCTCATAGGTGGGCCACTCAATACCCTCTGGACGCAGTGCAAAGGTAAGCCGCACCATATCGATAATATCCCAACGTGAATTGCCATTTTGCCACTCACGGGCATAGGGGTCATAGAAGTTGCGATAGAGGGCATAACGGGTAAACTCATCATCAAAGCGGATGCTATTATACCCCACACCGCAGGTGCCTGGCCGCACCAGCTCGGCATGAATCTGCTGGACAAACTCCGCCTCACACACCCCTTCCGCCGCAACTCTTTGTGGCGTCAGGCCTGTAACCAGGCAGGCCTCTGGTTGCGGCAGGATATCATCTGCCGGGCGGCAGTAGATCATCAAGGGGTCACCGATGATATTCAGCGCCTCATCCGTGCGCACGCCTGCAAACTGTGAGGGGCGATCCCGGCGCGGATCCACTCCCCAAGTCTCATAATCATGCCAGTAGAGGGTATTCTGCATCACACCAACTCCTTTATCCTGCATTTTTTGCAGCTATTCAGCTCACTTGGTCATGCCATGCTAAATCTGATTTTTAAGGGAACGGAACCACAGATTCACACGGATTTCGGCTTGAAGCATGACTTATTTGTGTCTGCCTGCAGTTCAAAGCAGGGCTTTTGAATACGCTTGGCAAAAAAGCATGTTTCACAACACCTGATTAGAATTATGCTGAACAGTTATGCTGTTTTTTACAAAAAAAAACCGCTCTGCAAAACAGGGCGGTTTTTTTGATCGCATAAGCAACGCTTATTTTTTAACGATCTTCTCTTTGATTCGAGCGGCTCTGCCGGTCAGGCCACGCAGATAGTAGAGTTTTGCCCGACGTACATCACCACGGCGTTTAACCGTAATCTCACCAATGCCCTGGCTGTAGGTCTGGAATACGCGCTCTACTCCTTCGCCGTGCGAGATCTTGCGCACGGTAAAGGCTGAGTTCAGGCCGCGGTTGCGTTTGGCAATCACCACACCTTCGAAGGCCTGCATACGCTCACGGTTACCCTCTTTTACCTTCACCTGTACGACCACGGTATCACCAGGGGAAAATTCTGGAATCTCGCGCGTAGTCTGTTCAGCTTCGAGCTCCGCAATAATGTTGCTCATGGTCGTCTACTCCTGTTTTGAACGGGCGCTGGTATACGCCTGTATAAATTCATCTAATAAAATCTGTTCATCTGCGCTCAGCACTCGATCCTGTATCAGATCTGGCCGGCGCAGCCATGTGCGCCCCAAAGATTGCTGAAGGCGCCAGCGACGTATCGCCTCATGGTTACCACTCAGCAGTACCGGTGGAACCGTTTGTTCATCGACCACCTCAGGTCTTGTGTAGTGGGGACAATCCAGCAGGCCATCTGTATGCGAATCCTGCTCCGCTGAGTCTGCATCCCCCAGTACGCCCGGTATAAGGCGGATTACTGCATCCATCAACACCATGGCAGCCAACTCGCCACCACTTAAAACATAATCGCCAATGGACCACTCTTCATCCACATGACGTTCAATGACTCGTTCATCAATCCCTTCGTAACGCCCGGCGATCAGGATCATCCCCTCTCTTTTCGCCAGCATTTTAACCGCCGATTGATCCAGCCTGCGGCCTTGTGGGCTGAGGTAGATCACCGGGGTTTCCGGTTTTGCAGTCGCCCTGGCCTGCTCAATGGCCGCCTTTAGCGGCTCGATCTTCATCACCATGCCGGGGCCGCCACCATAGGGGCGATCATCAACCGTGCGGTGAAGATCCGGGGTGTAGTCCCGTGGATTCCAGAACGCCAGCTCTACCAGCCCGCGATCTACTGCCCGGCCGGTTACCCCCTGTTCATCCAGCGCCCGAAACATCTCGGGGAAGAGGGTGACCAGATCAAAGCGCATTAAAAATCAGCATCCCAGTCGACAATCATGACTCCGGCCTTCAGATCCACGCTTTGAATGACGTCTTGCCAGAGGTAGGGGATCAACCGCTCCCGTTCTCCCTTAACGACGATGACATCATTAGCACCTGTCTCAAACAGATGATCTATAACGCCCAGATCCAGCCCATCTGTAGTTTGAACCTTCAGCCCTTCCAGATCTGCCCAGTAAAACTCATCAGGTTGCAGATCCGGCAGTTGCTCACGCGGGATGGCAATCTCTGCCTGTAACAGCTTTGCTGCCTGATCCCGATCATCACACCCCTGTAACTGGGCCACCACGCCTTTGCCGTGAGCACGCCCGGATTGAACCTCATGCTTTACCCAGCGGCCGGCTTGTCGCAGGTACCAATCTGGATAGTTCAGTATATTGGATCGGGGTGAGGTGTGAGAAAAAATGCGTAGCCAGCCTTTTACTCCATATATGCCTGACACCCGCCCCAGAACAGCCATCTCTGGCGTAGCACCAACTGCGGCCTTTTCAGCCATCGCAGGTTACTGCCGCCAGGGTCAGGCAGCCGCTTTAGGCTGTTCCTTCAATGCTTTGGCCTGCTCTTTCAGTAGAGAGGCAACACGACCTGAGGTCTGGGCACCTTTGGAGACCCAATGCTCAATGCGCTCCAGATTGATGCGCAGGCGCTCTTCTCCACCTTTGGCAACAGGATTAAAAAAGCCCAGCCGTTCGATGTAACGGCCATCGCGCGGATTGCGGCTATCCGTTACCACAATATGATAGAACGGACGCTTCTTAGCACCACCCCTTGAGAGACGAATTGTTACCATGACCTACCCTTAAAGTTATCTTGTCGCGCGCCACAGGCTTTACTGCCCGGCAGCAAGTAAACCGCGCATTGTACGCAATTTCAGAGAAAAGTGAAGCGCCCTTTTAAGAAAAAACCCCAGGCAACTATTCCGATTGCTCCTGAAATCCGTCAGTTCAAGGCGAAAACCAAAAGCAGACGCTTTAGGCGATGTGGGTTTACAAATGTTTTTTAACGCAGAAATGGCGGGGTTCAGGGACAAGCTGAATAGTTGCAAAATCAGAATGGCATGCCGGGAGGCATACGCCCTTTCATGCCACGCATCATCTTGGCCATGCCGCCGCCTTTCATCTTCTTCATCATTTTTTGCATCTGGGCGAACTGCTTCAGCAGTTTGTTCACATCCTGCACCTGAGTACCTGAACCTGCTGCAATCCGGCGTTTGCGCGCCCCTTTGATCACCGCAGGAAAGGTTCGCTCCTTGAGTGTCATGGAGTTGATGATGGCGACCAGCTTGCCCATCTCTTTATCATTGACCTGGTTTTTGACATGATCGGACACCCCGCCCATGCCCGGCATCTTCTCCATCACCGAGGCCATTCCACCCATTTTATTCATCTGCTCCAGCTGCTCTTTAAAATCGGCAAGATCAAATCCTTTGCCTTTTTTGATCTTGCTGGCCAGTTTATCTGCTTGGACACGATCAACCTTCGCTTCAACCTCTTCCACCAGGGAGAGCACATCCCCCATGCCCAGAATGCGGGATGCCACCCGCTCGGGGTGAAATGGCTCCAGCGCAGTGGTCTTTTCACCCACGCCGAGGAATTTGATTGGCTTGCCGGTAATCTCACGGATGGAGAGCGCTGCACCACCCCGCGCATCACCATCGGTCTTGGTCAGCACGACCCCCGTCAATGGTAGCGCCTCATCAAAGGCCTTGGCGGTATTGGCCGCATCCTGACCGGTCATGCTGTCAACAGTAAACAGCGTCTCAACGGGATCAAGCGCCGCATGCAGCGCCTTGATCTCGGCCATCATCTCCTCATCTATGTGCAGGCGGCCAGCGGTATCCACAATCAGAACATCAACATGCTGTCTGCGCGCCTGGCTAATAGCGGCTTTTGCAATGGCCAATGGCTTTTGGTCGGGACTACTGGGGAAAAACGCTGCCTGCACCTCTGTCGCCAGGGTCTTGAGCTGCTCAATGGCTGCCGGGCGGTAGATATCGCAACTCACCACCATGACTGATTTCTTCTGGCTCTCTTTGAGCCAGCGGGCCAGTTTGGCTGCACTGGTGGTTTTACCAGAGCCTTGCAGGCCTGCCATCAGGATGACGGCAGGGGGCTGCGCCGTCAGATTGAGCGCCTCATTGGCCTCACCCATAATGCTAACCAGCTCATCATTTACAATCTTGACCAGCATCTGCCCTGGGGTCAGACTGCTGAGCACATCCGCACCCAATGCCTTAAAACGGACACGATCCACAAACAGCTTGACCACCGGCAGCGCAACGTCTGCTTCCAACAGCGCCATCCGCACTTCACGCATGGTCTCTTTAATGTTCTCTTCGGTCAGACGACCGCGACCGCGCAGGTTATTGAGTGTCCGACCCAGTCGGTCGGTAAGATTGTCAAACATGCCTGGATTTCCTGTTCGTCTGCTGATATTTGGGATATGAGGGAGGTTTGTTGAATTTACTATAAAGGAATGCCGGCTGCAAAGAGCGCGGCACCCCTTTCCAGAACCACCTGAGTTATGCCATCATCACGCCCTATATGGACAACGCACTCATTGCAATTCTGGCCACGCTCAGCTACCTGGGAAGCGCCCTCATCATTGGTTTAAGGCTTTTCCGCAGCCACACCAAGCTAAAACCCCCTCGCCAGGGTGGAATTGCTCTGGGGCTGGCAGGCGTCGCACTGCACACCGTGCTGCTCTATCAAACACTGTTTACTGATGGCGGCCTGAATCTTGGCATATTCAATGCGGCCTCACTCTCTGCCTGGATCATTGTGCTGACACTGATGCTCTCCGCCATCTCCAAACCGGTAGAAAACCTCGGCATTGTACTGCTGCCACTGGCGGCTATCGCCCTGATTCTGGAGCTGACATTCCCCACCACCTACATCTTTGACCCCGCCTCACCCTGGGGGCTGCGCATCCACGCCATCGTCTCACTCATGGCATACAGCCTATTTACCATGGCGGCCGTACAGGCCGGGCTGCTTGCGATTCAGGATCAACACCTTCACAACCGGCACCCTGGAGGGTTCATTCGCGCACTCCCCCCCCTGCAAACCATGGAAGCCCTGCTGTTTGAGATGATTATTATCGGCTTTGTACTGCTCAGCATAGGGCTGCTGAGTGGTTTCATCTTTCTTGAAAACATGTTCACCCAGCACTTGGCACACAAGACCGTGCTCTCCATCGCCTCCTGGCTGGTTTTCAGCACGCTGCTATGGGGGCGATTTCAATTTGGCTGGCGCGGGCGCACCGCTATCAGATGGACACTGGCAGGTTTTATCGCTTTGATGCTGGCCTATTTTGGCAGCAAGGCCGTTGTTGAATTAGTGCTTGCTGGAGGCTGACCGCCCCTTATTGATGACGGCGATCAACCTGCCTGCGATCAGACTCGACAGGCTGGCCATCTGAGCGCCTCTCATTATCGGCTCGGCTGACAAATTCGCGCAGCGACACCATGGAGCCATGCAGGTCTCTCTTCTGCTGAAGCTTGATCGCCTTTGCGACACACTCTCCCGACCGAAACAGGATGTGCCCAAAACGCACTTCGCCTTGCTCAGAGCGCCTTTTTACAATCTCAATATCCGTTATGCCCTCGTGATCCTCCATGAAATCAAGAAGGTCGCTGGTAGTTATACCAGGCTGAAGGTTTCCAATAAACAGTCCCATATCAATACCTCAAATCTCTAAAGCAACAGGCCGTGCCCCAAACGCTTCAATCTAGAGAGAACCATCGACCAGAATGAAGGAATATGCTTCCCAATTCACTCCTCAGCATCTGCTGCTGCACGCTTCTCATCCGAGGCATTCGCCTCAGCGCTGGCTTTGGCTCGCTCTTCCCTACCTTTACGAATGTAGTACATAATCAGGCCAATAGCCAGCAACCCAATCAGCATCATTGCGACAGTAACAATAGCCCAGCCATTCATCTCAACTCGCATCATAACCTCTTGATATAAAAGTGTTTCAGTTTGTTATATGGTGCTTTTTTACACCAAACCCCAGTGTGTCACAGCACCCATCATAGTGCCAACCTTTAGCTGCGGCAATACAACCAGGAATCAATATCCCTAAACTGCTGACACATATCCAAATTTAAAATAGGCACAATTAATAGGGTATGCCACAATATTCGCTTCGGTTCTTCTCTCTGAAAATAGCTCAAATACAGATACTGGGCTTGTAACATAAGGAGTATATTTTTATGCCGCTGATGATAAGTAAGCCTGCATTATTGGCTCTACTGCTGCTCTTTTTACCCGGCATGGCATTAGCGGAAGAGGCCACCCTAAATGGGGCCAATACCGCCTGGATTCTGACCTCAACAGCACTGGTGCTCTTTATGACCTTGCCGGGGCTGGCTCTTTTCTATGGCGGCCTGGTGCGCTCCAAGAATGTGCTCTCGGTGATCATGCAGTGCTTTGCTATTGCAGGTATGGCCTCTATTATCTGGTTCGTATTGGGCTACAGCCTGGCCTTTGGCGAGGGCAACGCCCTGATTGGAGATTTCAGCAAGGTCATGCTGGCAGGTGTTGGCAGGGAGACCCTCGCTGGTGATATCCCTGAATCACTTTTCATGCTGTTTCAGATGACCTTTGCCATCATCACCCCGGTTCTGATGGTGGGTGGCTTTGCGGAACGCATGAAGTTCTCCGCCATGCTCCTGTTCAGCGCCATCTGGCTAATACTGGTTTATGCCCCCGTGACCCACTGGGTATGGGGTGGCGGCTGGCTGGGTTCCATGGGGCTTTATGATTTTGCCGGCGGCATCGTGGTGCACATTACCGCAGGCGTAGGTGCCTTGGTGGCCGCTGTTGTGATCGGGCCTCGCAGGGGCTTTCCAACAACAGCCATGCCGCCCCATAGCCTGGCGATGACCGCTACGGGTGCAGGCATGCTCTGGGTCGGCTGGTATGGCTTTAATGGTGGCAGCGCACTGGCCGCCAATGGGGATGCCGCAATGGCCATGCTGGTGACGCACATCTCCGCAGCCGCTGGCGCCATAACCTGGGGAGCCATTGAGTGGAAACGCTATGGCAAACCCAGCGCCCTAGGTACCCTAACCGGCGTTATTGCAGGCCTGGGCACCATCACACCCGCATCCGGTTTTGTCGGGCCGGGCGGGGCGCTGATTATTGGCATAATGGCCGGCTCTGTCTGTTATTTTGCAACCAACTATATCAAGCAGGTACTCAAAATTGATGACTCGCTGGATGTGTTTCCGGTGCACGGTGTGGGCGGCATATTGGGTACACTAATGGTCGGCGTATTCTCCGCTACTGCACTGGGCGTATTTAGCGGCTATGGTTTTGCCGATGGCATTGAGAGCATGGCAGAGCAGTTTGGCGTTCAGGTGGTCGGGGTGATTGCCGGGGTTGCCTATACCGCAGTCATTACCTTCGTGATTCTGAAGCTCGTAGATCACCTATTGGGGCTGCGTGTCTCGGAAGAGGATGAGATCGAGGGGCTGGATCTCAATCAGCATGGGGAGCGTGGTTATACGGCGTAGCAAGGAGACACTGCTTCCCTCTTGCTTCTTACGAGCAAGAGGGAAGTAGGACACCAATGCTGTGCAGTGAATCTATGCCCGATAGATACACTGCCCGGCATGCACGCGGTTTATCTCTGCATCAACCCTGTTTCTCTCCCAGGGCATCCGCGTCAGCCAGCAGTTTTGCCATGTGCTGGTCAACATCGGCCAGATGCTTGGACATTTTCTTAAGATCATTCTCATCCATCCTTTTTACACCTAAATGGTACTCCAGGTGATCCATTGCCTCTTTAAGATCTTCATGAAGGTTTTGGATGTCGCTCTTAAGGTTGTCAATATCTTTTTTTACAATGGACATGGCACTATCTCCCGGCTTGTTTAAAAAAATGTTGCTCCCACAACAATTTAACTAGCACTAAACTATCTGTTTGTCAGCTTATATTTTATTGCTCAAAGCCTAAAAAGAGATTACGCAATATAAAAACCAACAAAAAACAGCTAACGCGAGCTGATCGTTTCAGACGGCAGTAACATCACTAAGCACCATAAAAATCAGCAGCCCCTCAATTGGCGCTGCAAACACACCCTGCCCTCTGTAGTGATCACAGGCCATTGCAGCAATTTCCCACGCCGAGCCTTCATCCGCTGGAAAGGTTTCAGAGCCAAATACCTCATTACCGGTTTTATCTTCCAACACCTTTATGGTTTCTGCTTTTTCATTCATTTCACCCGTTACCCCTCCATTGGCCCATGCCCACATCCAAGTCTGTTGATCTTCGTTGAATGAACCCACCGGGACAAAATTGGCCTTCACTCGGGTAACGGCACCCTGCTTAAATTCAATAGTGCCTTTGTTCATATCAAAATCAAAGCCGCCGTATGAATCGATCTGATACTCCTCCACCAGCGCGGCCTGCTTCTGTTCCAGTGCTGTATAGCAGTCATCAAGATATTTACTGTTTGCTATATCGATCATTCAAAACACCTATAAAGATTCATGAAAATGGAACCGGCTGGAGCAGCATGCACATTTGCCTGGTCTTGCCCCCTCCAGCCTCCCTTTGGGTAGCTCTACGACTGCTCGCAATATAGGCGATGTCATTCAGGATGTCGATTGCACACCTCATTTGCACAGGCACTGGAAATAGGTAAGGATAGGCGCATCTTCAGCACCGCTACAAAAACAGAAACCGGGCATGGTTAGATCTGGAAAAGCACTCGCAGCATGGGTCTGTTGCTTATTTGGGATTATGGCATGTGTCACCCCCCCCACTGAACAGCGACCAAAAACCTCACCAGACCTGGCGCTACAGAAAAAACTTACCGAGCAGCTGGCACTTATCGCCTCGGATAAAACCTTGCGCCAGCAACTGAATCAGGCCATGAAATTCCGCACCCGCCTTTGCCAGCGCTGCCATGGGGTCGATGGACACTCCCGCAATGGCCGCTGCCCCAATCTGGCGGGTCAAAACCCCGGCTATCTACTGCAGCAGCTCCAGCATTTCCATGACGGCCGACGCCAGGACTTTCAGATGCAGAGCATAGCCAGGCCTATCAGCGATGCGGACAAGATAGCGGTTAGCATCTATTTTTCCAGTATGCCGCCACGCCCCGCCAGCACGAAAAAAAATGACCAAACAACCCAGGGAGAGGCGCTCTTTCGCATCCGTTGCGCCCAGTGCCATGGGGAACGGGGTCAGGGGCTATATACCTACCCACGGCTTGCAGGCCAACTGCCTGAATATATCCGCATGACCCTACACGAGTTTGCCAAACTCAACAGCCGACGGCGAACAAGCATCATGAGAGAGATTGCCAGCATCTTGTCAGAAGCAGAGATCAACGCATTGGCCGCCTACATCAGCAGCATGGAATAACAGCACTCACCCCCGCAAATGTGGAAAACGGGCTGGCACCAATATCGTGACTGAAACCCTGGCTTCGGTATAATGTGGCCATCATAAATTTTAAGAGCGATGACAAGCATGAGCTACCAAACAGACGATCTGCGCATTGATAACACCACTGAGGTCTCCTCCCCGGCAGAGGTTCATGCAGCCTTCCCGATCTCGGAGAAGGCCGCTGAGACGGTCTATCACGCCCGCCAGAGCATCCACAACATGCTCAACAGCAAGGATGACCGGCTATTGGTCGTAACCGGCCCCTGCTCAGTGCATGATCTGAAGGCCGCCAAGGAGTACGCCGATCGGTTACAGGGGCTGTGCAAAGAGCTGAAGGATGACCTGCTGATTGTGATGCGCGTCTATTTTGAGAAGCCCCGCACCACAGTGGGCTGGAAGGGTTTGATCAACGACCCTGATCTGGATGGCAGTTTTCATATCAACAAGGGGCTGCTGCAGGCGCGTGAGCTGCTGAGCTATGTGAACGATCTGGGTGTGCCCGCCGGTACGGAGTATCTTGACCCCATCAGCCCGCAGTACATCTCTGACCTGATCAGCTGGGGCGCTATCGGCGCGCGCACTACCGAGAGCCAGGTTCATCGTGAGCTGGCCTCTGGCCTCTCTTGCGCCGTTGGTTTCAAGAATGGCACCGATGGGGGGCTACAGGTGGCCATCGATGCCATCCGCGCCGCCGCCCAGCCACACCACTTTATGTCACTGACCAAGGCGGGACACTCCGCTATATTCGCCACCACCGGCAATGAAGATGGACACCTGATCCTGCGCGGTGGCAAGCGCCCCAACTACGACACCGAGAGCGTCAACATTGCCGCTGAAGGTCTGGAGGCTGCCGGGTTGGCACCGCACATCATGATCGACCTCAGCCACGCCAACAGCCGCAAAAAACACGCCAAGCAGCTTGATGTGGGTCGCGATGTGGCCGGGCAGGTGGCACGCGGTGACAAGCGCATCCTGGGCGTAATGATCGAGAGCTTTCTAGTGGAGGGCCAGCAAAGCTGGAAGCAGAACAAGGAGCTGACCTATGGCCAGAGCCTGACCGATGCCTGTATCAGCTGGGAGGATACCGAGCCGCTGTTGCGCCAGTTGGCCGCAGCAGCTCAAGAGCGCCGCAACAGCAAATAACCTTATCCCCCCCCCATCCCGCCAGCCCGGATGGGGGCACTGTCAGCCGGCAGACCTTTCGCGCCTTATCTGCTCCATCAGCTCAACGGTAACGCGCTTTTTACCGCCTTCAACCGCTGTCTGTTCAATCTTTTTCTTTGCCGACTTGCGCACAAAAAAGGGCACTTTTTCCAGCAGCTTTAGTGCCTCATCATCCCATACCAGTTCACTTTGACTCATCTTGCACCCTTACATATCTCATCAGTTCTCTTGTTACGGTCTTGGTAAAACCGCGCGGTCATTTGACTTATATCAAAAAACCCACTGCGATGCTACCTCATTACAGGGCTCCGCTACTCCCAGCAACATAGCCTTTTACGCGAATGGCGACACGGTTCTGCACCCGGGCACAGAGCGTGCCATCTGCCAGGTAGTAGGCATATTCAAACAGTGGATCAGCGCGGCCACGCTGCGCCAACTCTTCCACTATCACCGCGTGTTGCAGGGGATCAAACCCAAATCTTAACTCAAGATCAGTGCGCCCTTCACGCTGAAAATCCAGCTTCAGGCTGCGTGTCCACACCGAGTATTGCTGAAAACGCCAGCCGCAGGCCAAGGCCGCAACAGGATCAGCCAGTGAGGCCATGCAGCCACCAAACATACTGCCGCCTGGGTTGCAGGTCTGTTTATTGAGCGGCAGCAGAATGCGAATCTGGCTCCACTCATCATCCAGCTCCAGCACCTTGATCTGCATGCTTCGGAACGGGGGGAAATCCTCCAGCCCGCTAACCGGGGATGGCTGATTCAACCCAGCTGGTTTAGAATCAGGCTGTTTATCCATATTCTTCATTATAACCCAGATCCTGCAAGTGCTCTTGCTTGCAGGATCCAAGTGTAACCTTAAAAAAGCCTCAGCAATGATCCACTACTATCGGCAACCCATCTGGATCATCGCATTGCTGCTATTGACGCTCTCACCTGTGCATGGCACAGCATCGCTCACCACCCAGCGTGCTGATTTCATAGCCGCCGAAAAGGCATTGAAACAGGGCAAGCTGAGCCACTACCGAAAGCTCAAGGCATCACTCAAGCACTATCCACTCTACCCCTATCTGGAGTATCGGGAGCTGCGCCGCAAACTGCATCAGCAGAAAAAAGAGCGTATTCAGCAATTTTTAACCCACTACGCCGATACCCCATTAGCCACGCGACTGCGCAATGCCTGGCTGAATCATCTGGCCAAACGTGGCCGCTGGCAGAGCTACCTGGCATTCTATACCCCTTCCAGAAATGTGACGCGCCAGTGCCACTACCTGCATGCGCTCTACAAGAGCGGTAAAAAGCAAGAGGCACTGGATCAGGTGGCCACACTGTGGCGCTATAAAAAATCACAGCCAAAGGCCTGCAACCCCATATTCAAAGCCTGGCAGGATGCCGGCATGCAGAGCGAAAGCCTGACCTGGCAGCGCATTCAGCTGGCGATAGAGGCGCACCAAACCAGCTTGGCCAAATATCTTCGAAAATTTTTGCCTGTGGATGAGCAGAAGTGGGTCGATCGCTGGCTGAAGGTTCACCGCAAACCTCAGGTGATCCTTAGCAGCAAAGCCTTCGCCAGCGATCACCCCTACCGCAATGCCATTCTGCTGCATGGGGTCAAGCGTCTTGCACGCAAGGATGCCACCGCCGCACTCCACGCCTGGAGATTGCTCCAGAACCGCTACAGTTTCACGGCTGAACAGAGGCCGGATATTGAACGCAGGCTGGCCTTTGCACTGATTCGCGACAGACACCCGGAGAGGCTCTCCTTTCTGGCACAGATAGAACCGGCTGCAGATGATGACGCACTTAGAGAACGGCGCATACGAGCCGCTCTGGATGCACGCGACTGGTCTATGGCGCTGGTATGGCTGAATGCCCTGCCTGAGCCACAACGCAGCTCTGAGGGGTGGCTCTACTGGCGGGCGCGCACATTAGATGAGTTGGGCAGATCCGCCGAAGCCAAACCACTCTTCCGCACAGTTGCCCGTGAGCGTAGTTATTATGGCTTTCTGGCTGCCGACCGGCTGGATCTCGACTACCACCTTGCCAACATCCCGCTTCAGGTTGATGCATCACTGCAACAGCAGGTCATGGCGCAAGCAGCCGTTGCAAGAGCCAGGGAGCTGCACACCCTGGGGCGGCTGACTGAGGCTCGTCGGGAGTGGGAGTGGGCCACAAAGAATATGCCGCATGATGAGCTACAGGCCGCCGCAAAGCTGGCCGAGCGCTGGGGATGGCACGACCGGGCCATCTTCTCGCTGGCACGCACCGGCTACTGGGATGATCTCGACCTGCGCTTCCCGCTGAAATACAAGACTCACATCGAAAAAGAGGCCGACTCCAACCGGCTCGATACCGCCTGGCTCTTTGCCGTGGTACGCCAGGAGAGCGCCTTTATCCAGGATGCCCGCTCCAGTGCTGGTGCGCTGGGGCTGATGCAGCTGATGCCGCGCACCGCCCGCCAGGTTGCCAAACGGCTACATGGGCGCTCACTGCGCTCTCTCAGCGCACTGCTGCTCAACCCCGGGCTCAACATCCAGCTGGGAAGCGCCTATCTGCGCCAGGTATTTGATCGGCTCGACCAGCATCCGGTGCTCGCCACTGCGGCCTATAATGCCGGACCACACCGCGTAAAGGGGTGGCTGCCGGAGCGCAATATGGCTGCCGACCTGTGGGTTGAGACTGTGCCATTCAAAGAGACGCGCAGTTATCTGCGACGGGTGCTGAGCTATACCATCATCTATGAACAGCAGCTTGGGGAGAGCCTCACAAGGCTGGCCTATCGAATGCCGGTAGTGAAGGGGGTCAGTGAAAATTTGAAAGGGGGAGCGTCGATCCAGACAGCACAACATCAGGATCCATAATCCGCCTGCGGCTCCTCCGATCCATCTTGCTCTTGACCCAGGCCAGCACCCCATGGCTGGTGATCACCTCATAAAAACAGCGCCCTTTTCGCTCTTCCGGGCCTATGCGGCTATCGGCCCAAAAATGAACTGAAGCCTTCCGGATAATCAGCCAGTGCTTGACCCCGCTATTATCCGAGTAGCGGCCAACATACAGGGTGAGTGCATCACATCCCAATGAGGCATCCGGATCCGGCGTCAGGCACTTCAGGGCCAATTCAGCCTTTAACCTGTCAAATGCCGCTTGATCCAGTTCGATACCATTGACGTTGAAGCGCAGCAGCCGATCAGGATGCTCCTTTTCAAACAGGCCGGGATCGGCTGAAGTCATCACCTCAACACCCCGCTGCCGCGAAAAACCCCGCCGCAGCACCGCCGAGCAGGAGGATAGTTGATCGGCACGATTGATCGCCGATGAGATCATGATCTGTTTCTCATCATCATAGAGAAAGGTCGGTGGCTCTGCACTGAAAGCGATGCCCAACCCCAGCTCCAGCACTGGCAGGCCATACTGTTTGTTCCTGGTGTTCTGGACATCGACCACCTCCAGTATCTTCTGCGCCAACCCACAGGCCCAGGCCACACTCGGCCTTGTTGCACCCTCATTTTCCAGGATGCTCAGTATGATCGCATCCCCTTCCACAAACACCTTGGTTGCACCATAGCTCTCCAGCAACTCACTGATGGGTTTGAAGAGATTAAGACTAAAGTAGGATGCAGGGTTAAGCCCTTTCGCTACCAAACCAGAGATTATAGCGGTCGAACCGCGTACATCCGCCTTGATGATGACATGTTTGCAGATCTGCTGTTTTAGCGGCTCATTTTCGTACGCCGAGATAAAGCGGTAGAGCGTGTTGTTGGCGCTGGACAGCTCAACATCTTCAGCCTTGCTCAAGATGGATATCTGATCCATCGCCTGGTATGCCAAGAAGGTATTTTTAAGATCCCGCCGAAAAACAAGGAAATCCTTTATATAGCTCAGCAGCAGCTGCTCTTGTTCTTCAGATGAAAGCTGCTTGATTCTATTGCGCGCCAGCTCCAGTTTTTTGGTAACGGCTGCGGCAGACAGTGGGTCCATCTGAAGCCCGGCAAGCTGCCGCGGCAGCTCTTTTCGCAACAGCTCTCCAGAGAGATACTGCCGTACAAGTGAGGTCGGCAGATGCTGCTCCAGCCCCCGAACCACGCTGCAAGCACCATAGGCCGCCAGGATCTGCGGCACCAGCCCCAACTGCTTGAGCTGTCGGCAGATGCGCCTTTTCACATCACGCTGAAAATTCTGCCAGCCTGTCGGCAGTCGCTTTCTATTTTGGTCGCCCAGCGCCTTCTGCAACACCGCCTGGGAGGTTAGCAGTTCAAAATTATCCGGCATATCGAGCCAGCAAAACTGCCCCTGGAGATACTCCTCCGGTTGCAGTGAGCTGCGCAACAGCGCCTCGGCCTCAAGGGCGCCATCCACCCCGCTTTGGGGCTTGCGCCGCTGTATTCTGTTTTTTAGCTCATCCTTACTGCACGGGAGGCGTTCTTTCCCATCACAGGCCAAGGCCCACTGGGGCAGATAGGCACTAAAGATTTCGCTCAGCAGTCGGTTGGTTTGGTCAAAATAGTCCACGCAGAGGGGGAGATAGGGGTCAATCCGCTGGCCATCCTCCCAAGGCAGTGGCTGTTGCAACATAGGATTGCACAGCACCGGCCTTGGCAACGGCCAGGATATCCCCAGCACAGATTTCCGGGTCACCCGCAGCGACCTTGCCTCCAGCTTGATGATCCGCCCAAAAAGCTGCTGAAGCACAGTATTTCGCAGGCAGTTTCTTTGTTTTGCCAGCGTAACCATGCTCTCATGGAGCTCCAGCGTACGCCGGTCTGACCGCCCTACAACACCGCCCCGGCTACGCTGCATCCCATCCCGCAAGCGATCCAGCTCTTCATTGATCAAGCGCAGTAAAAACCGCATAACCGACAGCTGAAGCAGTTGAACCAGATCCGGAGAGGATGCTTTGTGTGCTCTGGCCACCGTTGCATCCATCATATCGGCATAGGCCTTGAGAAATGCATCCATATCCGCCTTTTTAGGCCTGGCCACCTGTCGGCTCAAATCATTGAGCACCGCACAATGTTGCAGAATGCCACACACAAGCCGGGTGGCTTTGATGCTGAAGATAGGACAGAGGGTTATATCAATACGCGCATTATCGATGCCCCTGTGCAAACTCTGGAGCTGGATCTTCAACGGCTCACAGGGGTATAGCAGCGCCAAAAACTCATCTTTTTGGGGTGCTCTCTGACGGAATCTGTTAAGCCTGGAAAACACCTGGGTATCCAATCAGCGACTGTTGAAAGAGCTCAACGCTGCAGCATAACCTCAATCAACTGGTCTTCCAGTTCGATTCGGGTTGCCAGCACTTCGCCCATCTGAGAGAGATCCTTGGATAGGTTTTCCAGGTGCAGTTCATGGTCTGACTCATCATATTTATCATTAAAGGAGACCGTTACATCGGTTGTATCCAGAATGCGGGGATAGATCTCCTGCGCAACGGAGACGACCGCTCCACGTCGCTCCTTGCCACTGCCGATGCGATCATAGACCTCGAAATGGCCAAAGGCGATATAGTCAACCAGCACTTGGCAGAACTCCTGCAGATGGTCGCCGACAGGGGTCTCTTTTGTCAGCGGCTCTAACCCGGCAACATGCCAGTAGAGCGCCAGCATCTCCTTACGCTCTGCCAGCAGTTTGTCAATCATATCCCGTGTGCCAGTGCGACGTTCTACCACCTGCTCCGTCTGACCGTTTGTCATGCTTACACCCTTTTGTTTATCTGTTTTGTTAATAAAACCACTGATCGCCCCACTCTGGCAAGCACCCACCGCACTATGGGAACCCAATGGGGAACTAAATGACCATTCTACCGCCAATAAGAAATAACAACAGCGCAAAAATGCGCTTTAGGCTGGAAGAGGGGAGGTTATGTGACAAATGGACGCCAACAGGGGCAAACAGCACGCTGGTCAACGCCACGCCAAACACCGCAGGCCAATAGATATAGCCGCTGCTGCCCACAGGCAGCGTCGGCGCATCCCAGCCAACCACAGCAAACGCCATGCCAGCCGCAAGCGCAATCGGCAGTCCGCAGGCGCTTGAGGTGGCCACCGCCTGCCGCATGGTTACCCGACAGCCGTTAAGAAAGGGGACCGTCATAGAGCCACCGCCAATTCCCACGATGGCCGAGAGGGTGCCCACCACCACACCCACCATGGCCAGCCCCCGCCTCGCTGGCAGCTCACGATGCCCTTCGGTATTTACGCTCAGCAGCATGCGTACCCCCACCACAATCACAAACAGGGCGAAGATGCGTTTCAGCCACAATGTTGACAGAGCATCCGCAATGATCGCCCCCAGCCAGGCACCGATCAGGATACCGGGCAGCAGCTGCATGACCAGATCCCATCGCACCGCATCCCGGCAGTGATGGGCATAGATAGCGGTGACCGAGGTCGCCACGATAGTGACCAGCGAGGTTCCCACTGCCAGATGAGCCACGATGGCGGGGTCGAATCCCCGGCTGCTAAAAGCCCAGATCAGCGCCGGCACGATAATCAATCCACCCCCTACGCCCAGCAGCCCTGCCAGGATACCTGCCACTGCCCCCAGCAGCAGATATTGCATCGCAAGCCCGTCCAGCAGATACTCCATATGTTTTTTAGAATCTATTTTTCAGCAGTGAGGTAAAAAATGAAGAGTAACAGGGTCTGTATCCTTGGCGGTAGTGGATTTGTTGGCAACCACCTTGCAAGCCGGTTGGCTGCCAGAGGCACTCCGTGCCTCATTCTGACGCGCAATCCAGAGCGACACAAAGATCTGCGGGTACTGCCCGGCGTGCAGCTGCAACGCGCCAATATCTTTGACACCGAGGCAATACAGCCGCACCTTGCCGGATGCAGCGCCTTTATCAACCTGGTTGGCATACTCAATGAGGGCCGCAACCAGCAGGGTTTCAAGCGGGCACATGTGGATCTGGTCGATGCCGTTGTCCAGGCCTGCCGTGCAGCCGGCATACCCCGGCTGCTACAGATGAGTGCACTGAATGCCAATCAGGATCAAGGGCCAAGCCGCTATCTCTTTACCAAAGGCGAAGGGGAGAACCGTGCACACAAGCTCGGCCCGCCCGACATTCAGGTCACCAGCTTCCGCCCCTCGGTGATCTTTGGCCCGGGTGACAGCTTCTTCAACCGCTTTGGCGATCTCCTGAGCCTCTCTCCCGCACCTTTCCCGCTGGCCTGCCCGGATGCCCGTTTTGCCCCCGTCTATGTGGGTGACGTGGTTGACGCCTTTATCTGCGCACTCACGGAGTCCCGCACGGTTGACCAGCGCTACGACCTCTGTGGGCCACGCAGCTTCACCCTGGAGGAGCTGGTACGCTACACCGCCCAACAGCTGGGGCTGAAGCGCCAGATCATCCGCCTGAGCAACAACGCATCCCGCCTGCAGGCGCGCATCCTTGGGCAGATGCCGGGGCAGCCCTTCTCTCTCGACAACTACCTTTCGCTACAGGTCGATAGTGTATGTCAGCACAATGACCTGCTGAAACTGGGCATCAGACCAACGGATGTCAACGAGATCGTGCCGCTCTATCTGGGCATCACCCGGCGGCAGCGGCGATTCTCCCGATGGCGGCAGGGGTAGCCCTGCACGGCTCAAGCCAGTTGACCACGGAGCATACAATGGAGACCTACCTGGTGGGCGGCGCGGTTCGTGACACCCTGCTGGGTCTCCCTGTTACCGAGCGCGACTGGCTGGTCAGCGGTGCCACCCCTGCTCAACTGATCGCCCTTGGTTACCGACAGGTCGGCAAGGATTTCCCCATATTCCTGCATCCCGAAACTCAGGAAGAGTACGCACTGCCACGCAGCCAGCGCAACGATATCAACAGCGGGGCGGTCAGCATCGAAGAGGATCTGGCGCGACGCGATCTCACCATCAACGCCCTGGCTCAAGGGGCGGACGGCAGGATCATCGACCCCTGTAACGGTCAGGATGACCTGAAAAACCGTATCCTGCGCCACACCCCCTGCTTCGCGGAAGACCCGATTCGTACACTCCGGCTCGCCCGCTTTGCGGCCCGCTATCATGCATTGGGGTTCCGCATCGCCACAGAGACGCAACAACTGGTTCAACGGATGGCCACAGCGGGTGAACTGGACAATCTGGTACCCGAGCGGGTCTGGGCAGAGATCGTCAAGGCACTGAAGGAGGATAGCGCCCACCTTTTTATTCAGACCCTGCGCGAGCTGAAGCTGCTGGCCATTATTCTGCCAGAGGTTGACCGCCTGTTTGGTATACCGCAGAAAAAGGAGTACCACCCAGAGGTCGACAGCGGCCTGCATACCCTGCTGACGCTACAGCAGGCCTGCCATCTGAGCCGCGACCCGCAGGTGCGCTTTGCCGCACTGGTGCACGATCTGGGCAAGGGCAACACGCCCACGGCAATACTTCCCGGCCATCATGGTCATGAGGAACGCGGCGCAAAGCTGATCAAACCGCTCTGCAAGCGGTTGCGCATCCCCAACGCCTGGCGTGATCTGGCCATCCCGGTCGCCCGTTACCATCTGCTCTGTCACCGCGCCTTTGAACTGCGCCCAAAGACACTGCTGAAGATAGTATTGGGGCTGGATGCGGTGCGAAATCCAGACCGTTTTGAGCAGCTCCTGCTGGTCTGCAAGGCCGATGTACGTGGACGCACCGGCATGGAGGAGAGCCGCTACCCGCAAGCCGATTTTTTACGCGCCGTCTATCAGGCCGTCACTGGCGTGGATGGCGCAGCAATCAGCCAGTCTGCACCGAAGCCGCAGCAGATTGCCGTTCATCTCCACCGCGAACGGCTACAGGCCATTCAGCATGTGAAACAGGCCTGGGGCTAAATCCCCATGAATACAGCCGATGCCGCCGACTGAATCACATTTTTGATCCGTCTGTTGGTGGCATCAGAGACCACCACCGCCATCCCATCCTGCAAGGCAATCACCTTGCCGAACAGCCGCTCAAAACTGAGGTTGGGTACTACGCCGGTCAGCTCATTGGTCAGCAGATAGAGCCGCCCTTCGGCATCCCGGTCATTGCTCAGCTTCCACACTGCAATCTCGATATTGCGCGCTACGTTATAGATCTTTTGCGGATCCAGCTTATCTGGCAGATAGAACTCCTGCTGCCCATTGTAGGAGTCGAGCACCATCCCGCGCAGCCCCTCTACCAGCGCCAGAACACGGTCACCGCCATAGCTCTCCCGGAAGGCCAGACGCATGCTCTCAATCGCACGCTGGCCTCGCAGCTCGGGGAAGCTGGCCTGCCGGGTCGGGCCAAACACCTGTTGCACCGCTCTTTCAATATCGGCAATGCCACGCTTGCGCAGCTCTTGCGGATTACGCCGGTAGAGCTTTTCCATCAGGGTTTCCAGCAGCACCAGGGTCTGCTTCAGATGCGTCTCTGCCACCAGATCGACATCACTCTTGGCCAGATCCTTGAGCTGGAACGGACGGGACTCAAACAGCGGGTCTTTGACGCTATTGCCATTGCACCCCATCAACAGCATCAGCAGCAGGGCAACCCCATAGTTTTTTGGATTACAGACGGCCACTTAGATCCCTCAGGCTAAACCCCATGAGCGGTGACTCGATACCCTTGCCCAGGGCAATGACCTTAAAACGCTCTCCCATCTCGGTCGGCATGGTGAGCCGTTTTACCGCCTGCATCAGCGTTATATGGCTTTCGATCTCATTCGGGTCGGACTCCATCAGCAGCGAATCCAGCCCGCACCCCAGCAGAAAATGCGCCTGTGTCGTATAGCCTTTCAGCTCCAGACCGGCATCTCGCCCGGCTCTGGCAATGGATGAAAAATCGACATGCGCTGTAATATCCTGTAGCCCCGGCAGGATCAGTGGCGCATCGTGGGCGCGATGCCGGTAGTGACACATCAGGGTGCCCATGCTGCGTTGCGGATGATAATACTCCGCCGCCGGGTAGCCATAATCGATCAGCAGCAGCGCGCCACGCTCGACCCGTTGCGCCAGCGACCGCAGCCAGGAGTCAGCCCGCAGATTAAGCTCAGACTCATAGCCAACGGCAAAAGGCCCCAGCGCTGCCTGCAGTGCAGCAACCGCTTGCATCAAGCCGGGAGTGACCGGCTCATCCCAATAGCGTTCAAAACCCTCTCCCGACCAGCGGACAAACCCCTCCTGCACGCCTGATTCGGCTACCGTAAAGCAACTGACTGGCATCGCATCCAGCAGCTCATTGGCGACCACGACACCACTGAAGCCCGGCTCGGGCATGGCATCCAGCCACTGCACCCGATCCATCAGATGCGCAGCTCGAAGCGCCAGGGTCTCATGCTGGCGCTGTTGCAGATCCGGGCTTAGCTCCAGTATAAAGTAGCGCTCGGGAAGCATCTGCAACGCCTCCAGCTCCAGCAGCAGATCGGCAGCCAGCACCCCGGTGCCAGCACCAACCTCCAGCAGATCGCCTCCCGCCAGCTCCGCCAGCAGCTCTCTGCACTGGCGCGCCAGACAGCGAGCGAAGAGCGACGAAATCTCGGGGGCGGTTACAAAATCCCCGGCCTCGCCAAACTTCCTCGCACCAGCGCTGTAGTAGCCCAGGCCGGGGGCATAGAGTGCCAGCTCCATAAATCGGTCAAACGGCATCCGGCCACCGCTCTGCGTCAACTCGGCCCTGATCGATTCAATCAGGCAGTTGCTGTGTTCACGCGCCTCTGGTGTCGGCTCGGGCAGTTCGGTCGGCAGTCCAACGCTGTGGTTCTGTTGGGGATTATTAGGCATGGCGCTCTTGTTTGGTTGGCTCTTTCGGGTGGATCATTTCCACTGGACATCATGTATTGACCTCTCCTCAATTGTGGCTCTGAGCCACAATTGAGGAGAGGTCATGAAAGAGTTTAGCAAGTACGTTGGATCGGATACACACACAAAAACGATAGCAATTGCTGTAACCGATGCCATGGGGGGAAAAGCGCGGTATTACGGAGAGAGAGCCAATACCCATGCGGATAAGGCGATAAGGGGTCCGATAAGGGGTCAGTACCGAATGGCACTTGGATAAGGCATAAACAGTTGATATAAAAAGAAAATAAGGCTGGTTCTGGTGATATGATGCAAGTCGCCTAACCAACAACAATCAACCGGAGAACCAGCCTTAATGCATCTTAGCCA
>JAKISI010000095.1 GCA_021648685.1 Candidatus Polarisedimenticolaceae bacterium | reverse complement strand
TGAACTTGATTGCAGAGGCAGCAGATAAAGGCGAACAAACGGTCTTTGCACAATCGAAGCAATGGCAAGGCACCAATGAGGTGTTTGCCTCGATTGCTGAGTGCGTCGCCCGGCTCAAGAGTTTGACCCAACCCTTTCTCAACTGGACCGGCAAGGCGGAGCGCCGACAAATTGCCGTGCCGACCATCCCGCTTTTTGTCCATGAGCGTCACTCCACGCAGGCCATTCTGGAGACCCTCGAAAGTTACAAGGCGGCGGGCACCACGCTGGATCTGTTTAGCGATCCTGATCTGGATATTACCGACAAGCTGGATGCCTATGAACACAAAGGCCCCTGGGCCAATCGCATGGTATTGGGCGACTCCCTGCAGGTGATGAACTCCCTGCTGGAGTATGAGGGGCTGGGTGGTCAGGTGCAGATGATCTATATGGACCCACCCTATGGGGTTAAGTTTGGCTCTAACTTTCAGCCCTTTGTGCGCAAACGGGATGTGAAGCACGGCAAAGATGAAGAGATGATTCGTGAGCCGGAGATGGTGAAGGCGTATCGGGATACCTGGGAGCTGGGGATTCACTCTTATTTGACTTATCTGCGTGATCGTTTGTTGCTGGCGCGGGAGTTATTGACCGAGAGTGGTAGTATTTTTGTGCAGATTTCGGATGAGAATTTGCATCATGTGCGGGAAGTCATGGATGAAGTCTTTGGAAGTGAAAACCTCATGAGTATTATCACTTTTGCAAAAGCTGGGGGGGGGCTGGAATCAACATCAAGAATTGCAGCAAGAGTTGATTACTTGGTGTGGTATGCAAAAAACAAAAAAGCAGCAAAATATCAGCCGTTATTTGAGAAAAGGGACGATGCTCTAGACTCAGGTTTTGACATGATTGAATTACCAGATGGATCTCGTCGAAGAGTTACAGCAAGTGAAAAAAGTGAAGAGGCAAAATTCCCTGAAGGAAGTAAATTTTTCATGTCCGTAACTTTTTCAAAGCCTGGGCCAGGGTCAAAGTATGAAATAGAGCACAAAGGCAAGGCATATAATTCTGGTAGACGGTGGTGGGGAATCCCAAAGGAATCATTAGAAAAAGTAATCACCACAGGTCGTACTGTAACCACAAAGAATGAAATTAGATTTGTGAAGTACTTTACAGATTTTTCATATCGATCAATGAGTAATCTATGGGATAAACTTGGTGGTGCAGCGAACCCTCTTTATGTGGTTCAAACAAGTCCGCTTGTTATTCAGCGCTGTTTACAAATGACTACAGACCCAGGTGACTTAGTTTTAGATCCCACCTGCGGCTCTGGCTCAACTGCTTATGTCGCCGAGCAATGGGGGCGACGCTGGATCACCTGCGACACCTCCCGTGTTCCTCTGGCCTTGGCTCGCCAACGACTGCTCACTGCCATTTTTCCTTGGTATGAGTTGAAGGAACCGCAACGCGGCCCCTCTGGTGGCTTTGTCTATAAACGCAAACAGAACCGCAAGGGCGAGGAGATCGGTGGGCTGGTGCCACGTATTACTCTCAAATCCATCGCCAACAATGACGAGCCGGAAACGGTCACTCTGGTGGATAGACCAGAGATCAATAATAAGGTCACCCGCGTCTGTGGCCCCTTCACTGTGAAGCCACCATCCAGGCTGCCGGTTCCATGCTGGAAGAGCAGGATGCCATCAAAGAAACCGCCGCTGCCTACGGTGCACAGGGAGGTGCGAGTGTTACGAGAGGCAGGAGGCCGGGAGTGACCGAGAACCCCCGTACCTATCTGGATCGCATGATCGAGGTATTGCGCCAGAGCAAGACCCTGCGCCTGCCCGGCAACAAGGCGCTGGAGTTGGAACAGGTGCGACCTTTGCCGGCGGAAGACCATGAGTATCTACATGCCGTGGCGACAGAAAAAAACGGTGATTCCCGCCGTATTGCAGTGATGTTCGGCCCGCAGGATGGCGCTATTGACTCCGGCACGGTGCTGGAGGCTGCCCGCGAAGCCTGGTTCAGCAAATTTGATGCGCTCTATATCTTCGGTTTTGCCATCCAGGCCAAGGCGCGTGAGCTGGTCTCAGATCGGGGCAAGCTGAAGCTACCCTGCACCTATGTGGCCGTCACCCCTGATGTAGTGATGTCCGATCTACTCAAGACCAGCAAGTCCTCGGAAATCTTCTCCATCACCGGCTTGCCGGATGTGGCCTTTAAATCGAATGGTGACAAGGCGCCCAATGGCGATCCCCTCTATCAGGTGGAGCTGTTGGGGCTGGATATCTTTCGCCCTCACGACATGGATACCGACTACAACGGCATGGTGTTTATGGCTCGTCAGGTCTTCTTTCCCAAAACATCGGCCTGGAGCAATCTGCAGAAATCCCTTAAAGCCAAGTTTGACGATTCTGTATGGGATCATCTGGCTGGCACTACCTCTGAACCGGTCATACTGGGGCAACACCGATGCATTGCGGTGAAGGTGATTGATGAGCGGGGCAATGAGTTGATGGTGGTGCGGGAGGCCGATTTATGAAATGCCGCACGATCTCATTCAGTGGCCATGCTGTTCGGCGTATGTTTCAGCGTGATATC
>JAKISI010000064.1 GCA_021648685.1 Candidatus Polarisedimenticolaceae bacterium | reverse complement strand
AGGAATTTCGCTACCTTAGGACCGTTATAGTTACGGCCGCCGTTTACCGGGGCTTCGATCAAGAGCTTCTCCGAAGATAACCCCATCAATTAACCTTCCGGCACCGGGCAGGCGTCACACCCTATACTTCCTCTTGCGAGTTTGCAGAGTGCTATGTTTTTAATAAACAGTCGCAGCCACCATTTTATTGCAACCCTCTTGGGCTCCACGAGCAAGTCGCTTCACCTACCAAGGGCGTACCTTCTCCCGAAGTTACGGTACCATTTTGCCTAGTTCCTTCACCAGAGTTCTCTCAAGCGCCTTAGAATTCTCATCCCACCCACCTGTGTCGGTTTGGGGTACGGTCTCTTTTTACCTGAAGCTTAGAGGCTTTTCCTGGAAGCATGGCATCAATCACTTCGCTCCTATAAAGGTGCTCGTCATCACGTCTCAGGTTTAATGTACTCCCGGATTTACCTAAGAATACGCCCTACACGCTTAAACCGGCAACCAACAGCCGGATGATATAGCCTTCTCCGTTCCCCCATCGCAGTAAAAAGAGGTGCAGGAATATTAACCTGCTTCCCATCGACTACGCATTTCTGCCTCGCCTTAGGGGCCGACTAACCCTGCGCTGATTAGCATTGCGCAGGAAACCTTGGGTTTTCGGCGTGGGGGCCTCTCACCCCCATTATCGTTACTCATGTCAGCATTCGCACTTCTGATACCTCCAGCATGCTTTACAACACACCTTCGACGGCTTACAGAACGCTCCTCTACCATGCATATAAATATGCATCCGCAACTTCGGTACATAGCTTGAGCCCCGTTAAATCTTCCGCGCGGGCCGACTTGACCAGTGAGCTATTACGCTTTCTTTAAAGGATGGCTGCTTCTAAGCCAACCTCCTGGCTGTCTGGGCCTTCCCACATCGTTTCCCACTGAGCTATGATTTTGGGACCTTAGTTGGCGGTCTGGGTTGTTTCCCTTTCCACGACGGACGTTAGCACCCGCCGTGTGTCTCCCGTGATTGCACTCTCAGGTATTCGGAGTTTGCATCGGTTTGGTAAGTCGGGATGACCCCCTAGCCGAAACAGTGCTCTACCCCCTGAGGTGAGACACGAGGCGCTACCTAAATAGCTTTCGAGGAGAACCAGCTATCTCCGGGCTTGATTAGCCTTTCACTCCGATCCACAGCTCATCTCCCCATTTTTCAACATAGGTGAGTTCGGGCCTCCAGTAGGTGTTACCCCACCTTCACCCTGGCCATGGATAGATCGCCCGGTTTCGGGTCTACTCCCAGCAACTATGACGCCCTATTAAGACTCGCTTTCGCTACGCCTCCCCTATTCGGTTAAGCTTGCTACTGAGAAGTAAGTCGCTGACCCATTATACAAAAGGTACGCAGTCACAGAACAAGTCTGCTCCCACTGCTTGTACGCATACGGTTTCAGGTTCTATTTCACTCCCCTAAACGGGGTTCTTTTCGCCTTTCCCTCACGGTACTGGTTCACTATCGGTCGGTAAGGAGTATTTAGCCTTGGAGGATGGTCCCCCCATGTTCAGACAGAGTTTCACGTGCTCCGCCCTACTCTTTAGTTACTCCTCAGATCTTCTTTTCGTGTACGGGACTATCACCCTCTATTGTCGGACTTTCCAGACCGTTCCACTAAGAATCACTGATTGATGGTAACTGGGCTAATCCGCGTTCGCTCGCCGCTACTAACGGAATCTCGGTTGATTTCTTTTCCTCCGGGTACTTAGATGTTTCAGTTCCCCGGGTTCGCTTCAACACCCTATGAATTCAGGTGAAGATACCTGCCTTGCAGCAGGTGGGTTTCCCCATTCGGAAATCCTCGGATCAAAGTCTGTTTGCTGACTCCCCGAGGCTTATCGCAAGCTACAACGTCCTTCATCGCCTCTTACCGCCTAGGCATCCACCGTATGCGCTTATTCACTTGACCATATAACCCCAAAAACTCTGGAATTATAGATCTGCTGTCATGATTACAACATACCCATTTACTACTAAGTTTTGAGAACTTAGATATAAAATATTGCCTATTAGCAATATATAACCAAATTGTTAAAGAACGAGACTACTACACTTTGCTAAAATGCAAAGTGGCTAACGTTCATTGAGCGTTAGCCACTTCACACTAAATATGGTGGAGCCAGACGGGATCGAACCGTCGACCCCCTGCTTGCAAAGCAGGTGCTCTCCCAGCTGAGCTATGGCCCCAGATAACACTTAATATTGGTGGGTCTGGGAGGATTTGAACCTCCGACCTCACCCTTATCAGGGGTGCGCTCTAACCAACTGAGCTACAGACCCGTGTCTGTGCACGCTTCTAATCAAGTAATTTGTGTGGGTGCTCCGCCAACGCCGGTTTCGGCATTTTTAAAGGAGGTGATCCAGCCCCAGGTTCCCCTAGGGCTACCTTGTTACGACTTCACCCCAGTCATGAATCACAAAGTGGTGAGCGCCCTCCCGAAGGTTAAGCTACCCACTTCTTTTGCAACCCACTCCCATGGTGTGACGGGCGGTGTGTACAAGGCCCGGGAACGTATTCACCGCGACGTTCTGATTCGCGATTACTAGCGATTCCGACTTCACGCAGTCGAGTTGCAGACTGCGATCCGGACTACGACCGGTTTTCTGAGATTTGCTCACCCTCGCGAGTTTGCAGCCCTCTGTACCGGCCATTGTAGCACGTGTGTAGCCCAGCCCATAAGGGCCATGATGACTTGACGTCATCCCCACCTTCCTCCGGTTTGTCACCGGCAGTCTCCTTAGAGTTCCCACCATTACGTGCTGGCAACTAAGGACAGGGGTTGCGCTCGTTACGGGACTTAACCCAACATCTCACGACACGAGCTGACGACAGCCATGCAGCACCTGTCACTGTGTTCCCGAAGGCACCAATCTATCTCTAGAAAGTTCACAGGATGTCAAGGGCTGGTAAGGTTCTTCGCGTTGCATCGAATTAAACCACATGCTCCACCGCTTGTGCGGGCCCCCGTCAATTCCTTTGAGTTTTAACCTTGCGGCCGTACTCCCCAGGCGGTCAACTTATCGCGTTAGCTACGTTACTAAAGGGTTAAATCCCCCCAACAACTAGTTGACATCGTTTACGGCGTGGACTACCAGGGTATCTAATCCTGTTTGCTCCCCACGCTTTCGCACCTCAGCGTCAGTATTGGTCCAGATAGCCGCCTTCGCCACTGATGTTCCTCCGGATATCTACGCATTTCACCGCTACACCCGGAATTCCACTATCCTCTACCATACTCTAGCCTACCAGTCTCAAATGCAGTTCCCAGGTTAAGCCCAGGGCTTTCACATCTGACTTAATAAACCGCCTACGTGCGCTTTACGCCCAGTAATTCCGATTAACGCTTGCACCCTCAGTATTACCGCGGCTGCTGGCACTGAGTTAGCCGGTGCTTCTTCTGTAGGTAACGTCAAGACCCGAGGCTATTAACCTCAGGCTTTTCTTCCCTACTGAAAGTGCTTTACAACCCGCAGGCCTTCTTCACACACGCGGTATTGCTGGATCAGGCTTGCGCCCATTGTCCAATATTCCCCACTGCTGCCTCCCGTAGGAGTCTGGGCCGTGTCTCAGTCCCAGTGTGGCTGATCGTCCTCTCAGACCAGCTATGGATCGCAGCCTTGGTGAGCCATTACCTCACCAACAAGCTAATCCAACGCAGGCTCATCTAATAGCGCGAGGTCCGAAGATCCCCCGCTTTCCCCCGTAGGGCGTATGCGGTATTAGCTCGAGTTTCCCCGAGTTGTCCCCCACTACTAGGCAGATTCCTACGCGTTACTCACCCGTCCGCCACTCGTCAGCCAGAGCAAGCTCTGCTGTTACCGTTCGACTTGCATGTGTTAAGCATACCGCCAGCGTTCAATCTGAGCCAGGATCAAACTCTTCAGTTTAAGTTTAAACAGCTGCTTATGGCAGCCAATCTTTTTGACTTGGATCGTGGGAGTCTCCTCCCAAGATACTTCGTCGTTCTTTGGCCTTAACCAACAATCAACGAAGCACCCACACAAATTACTTGATCAAATTTTTAAAGAGCGACCCAGGATTTTCACCTGGGAAAGTCGGACAATTATACTTGCTTATCCGCTTTCGTCAACCCCTAATTCGGGATCTTTTCTCTTGGCTCCGCCGCCGTAACCGGCTGAGCTTCACCAAGCGAGGCGCGAAGTATACGCCTCAATCTGAATGTGTCAACCACTTAATTCAATGACCTTTCAGAGCGCTCATCTTTGAGCATTTTCTCCCGTTTCAAACCGTTGTTTAAAACCTGTTCTCCGTGAGAGAGCGGCGCATTATACGCACCCATGCAATCTACACAACCTTTATTTAATATTATTTTTCCAATCCCTCAGCTTGTCTGCAAAACCGCCTCTTCTCTATGCCAAACTCACTCGAGCAAAGCGCCGCTTTCCCACCTGGTAGACACCCGTAGACCCCACCTGACAGGCCAAACCCTTATCGCTCACCCGCTCACCATCTATGCGAACCGCCCCCTGCTTGATCATGCGCATGGCCTCTGAGGTGCTGCTGACCAACCCGGCCTCCTTGAGCAGATTGGCAATCGGCAGGGTTCCGTCCGGGGCACGCAGCTCCAGTTCAGGCATCTCATCTGGCATTGCCCCCCGGCGGAAACGGGCTGTGAAGCTTTGATTGGCTTTTTCCGCCGCCGCTCGATCATGAAACCGCTCTACCAGCTCCTCTGCAAGACGCACTTTGACATCACGGGGATTTGCGCCGCCCTCGACCTCTTTCTGCCATGCTTCGATCTCTTCAATAGGACGGAAGCTCAGCAGCTCAAGGTAGCGCCACATCAGGTCATCCGAGATGGACATGATTTTGCCAAACATCTCTTCGGGTGAATCGGCTATGCCTATATAGTTATTCAACGACTTGGACATCTTCTGCACACCATCCAGCCCTTCCAGGATAGGCACGGTTATTACAACCTGCGGCTCCTGACCATAGCTCTCCTGTAGCTGGCGCCCCACCAGGAGGTTGAATTTCTGATCTGTGCCGCCCAGCTCCACATCCGCCTTCAGCGCTACAGAGTCATAACCTTGAACCAGCGGGTAGAGAAATTCGTGGATCGCAATAGATTGCCCACCTTTATAGCGCTTATTAAAGTCATCCCGCTCCAGCATGCGAGCTACTGTATGTTTGGCCGCAAGCTGAATCAGATCTGCAGCACTCAGCTCATTCATCCAGCTGGAGTTAAAGACCACCAGCGTTTTTATTGGATCAAGGATCTTAAAGATCTGCTGTTCGTAGGTTCGGGCGTTATGCAGCACCTCATCACGGGTTAGCGGTTTGCGCGTAATGTTTTTGCCAGTGGGATCTCCGATCATTCCAGTGAAATCCCCAATTAGAAACAGCACCTCATGTCCCAGATCCTGAAACTGACGCAACTTGTTGATCAATACGGTGTGGCCCAGATGCAGGTCGGGCGCCGTGGGGTCAAACCCGGCTTTGATGCGTAACGGCCTGCCCTTCTCCAATTTCTTTAGCAAGGCCTCTTCGAGGAGGATCTCCTCTGTGCCCCGGCGTATTATTGCCATCACTTCTGTGGCTGATCTCATCTACTGCCTCTTATATTAGATATAGTAAAGCGGTTCGCGGCGCACAATTTACCCGTACTGGCAGCAAAAAGTAACCATTCTGTGACCCACTCCATAGTTGCTACACCAATATATAGTAGGAAGAGTGGCTGTTTTGAGTCATAATTACATTAACTTTCCGCCGGTTGCCGCACTTACATGATAAAAGACTACAGACGCAGTGCCTATTACGGTTATAGACCACGCCATCGTTTCCGCCGATTGGCACTATTGGGCATCCCTTTTATCCTGGCCGCTTCAGGCCTTTATGCCGCGCTTCAAGGCATGGAGCCTTCCGGCTTATCGAACGAGATCCAGAAAAAACCCGGATCACGCATTGTGGCACTAACACTTCCTGGCACCCCCAGCACAACCGAGCCAGAAACCACTACCACAAG
This sequence comes from Candidatus Polarisedimenticolaceae bacterium, assembly GCA_021648685.1. Lineage (GTDB taxonomy): Bacteria > Pseudomonadota > Gammaproteobacteria > Chromatiales > Chromatiaceae > WFXD01. Next base: position 9,503 of record JAKISI010000064.1, on the reverse strand, counting down.
TGTCGATGACAACCCCCCGCAGCAAGCTGACATCCCACATCAGCCTCAACGGGTCACTGCTAAACCGCTGCAACCCGCAACTCCGAGCAGCACAGAGCCCATCGCCGCCCCCCAGGTGACAGAGGTTGTTGAACCAGTCTATCAGTGGAAAGAGCACCGCATCCGCTCCGGCGACAATCTTGCGCTTATTTTCCCCAAGCTCGGGTTGAGTGCCAATCTTCTCCATCGCATTGTCTCCAGTGGAAAAATAGCGGCTCAACTGGCGCATATCAAGCCAGGCGAAACCCTGCGTGCTGCGCTGGACTCAGACAACAATCTGCACGAATTAATCCTTGAACAGAGTGCGATTCGCAGCCTGAAAATCACCCCCGATGGCGACACCTTCAGCGCCCAGACCATTGAACGACAACTGGAATTACGCACTACCCACATCACTGGACAGGTCACAAACTCACTCTTTGTCAGCGCACAAAAAGCGGGGCTTTCAGATCGGCTCATCATGGAACTGGCCAATATCTTTGGCTGGGATATCGACTTTGCACTGGAGATTCGCGCCGGTGACAGCTTTAGCGTCATCTATCAGGAGAAATTCCTGGATGGCGAAAAATACCGTGATGGCGCTATTTTGGCCGCCGAATTTATCAACCGTGGCAAATCCTTTCGCGCCATACGCTATACCGATGAAACCGGCAGGGCGGACTATTTCTCACCCGATGGCAAAAGCGTGCGCAAGGCCTTTCTGCGCAGCCCGGTAGATTTTCGCCGCATCAGCTCCCGATTTCAAAAATCACGCTGGCATCCCGTGCTGGGCAAAAAACGCCCTCATCGCGGGGTGGACTATGCCGCTGCAACCGGCACCCCCATCAAGGCATCAGGCGATGGCAAGATCATCCAGCGCGGCCGCAAGGGTGGCTACGGAAGAACCGTCATGATTGAGCACGGTGGCGGCATCGTGACACTGTACGGCCACATGTCTCGCTATGCATCCAAACAGCGCCGTGGCACTCGCGTCAAGCAGGGGCAGGTCATCGGCTATGTTGGCCAGAGTGGGCTGGCCAGCGGCCCCCATCTGCATTATGAGTTCCGCATCAATGGCAGCCACCACAACCCCCTGACGGTAAAGCTGCCAGCCGCCGCACCCATAGCCAAAAAGTACCGCGCCGATTTCCAGGAGAAGAGCGCGCCGCTGCTGGCCCGGCTGGAGATGCTCAACGAAACCCTGGTAGCAGAAGCCGCACCTTAGCCGCCAGTGCACCCGGAAGATGCCAATATCTACCTGGGGCTAATGTCTGGCACCAGCGTTGATGGAATCGATGCCGCACTGGTTCGCTTCCCTGCCAACGACATTGAGCTGGTGGCAACCTACAACCATGCGTGGCCTGCGCCACTACAGCGGCAGCTACAGAACCTCACCACCCCTGGGGATAACGAGATTGACCGGCTGGGCGAGCTGGATCTCCTGGCCGCCGATGAGTTTGCATCCGCCGCTCAGGCCCTGCTGGCCAGGGCCAATATCTCACCCTCAGCGGTAACCGCTATCGGCAGCCACGGCCAGACCATCCGCCACCGACCTGATGCCAAAAACCCTTTTACGCTACAGATCGGCGATCCCAACAGGATTGCAGAGCAGACAGGAATTACAACAGTGGCCGATTTTCGACGCCGTGACATGGCGGCCGGAGGCGAAGGCGCCCCACTGGCACCTGCGCTCCACAGCGCCCTTTTCGGCAGCAACGAGCAGCAACGATGCATTCTGAACATCGGGGGCATTGCCAACATCACCCTGCTGCCAGCGGGCCAAGCAGCGGTTGCCGGCTTTGATACCGGCCCAGGCAACTGCCTGCTGGACAGCTGGGCTGCCCAACATATTCACATGCCTTTTGATAAAGATGGCGCATGGGGCGCAACTGGCAAGGTTCACCCCGCCCTGCTCAAGCAGCTGTTGGCAGATAGCTATTTCAGCCGTCTTCCCCCCAAATCTACCGGACGTGAATACTTTAACCTGGCGTGGCTGGAGGAGCTGACAGGCCAGCACCCAGAGATAACAGCTGTGGATATTCAAGCAACATTGGTGGCACTTACTGCGCAGAGCATCGGCTGCGCCATCAAAGCCACCACCCCTGATTGCCAGCAACTGCTGGTTTGCGGCGGTGGAGTCCACAACCCGGTATTGATGACGCAGCTACAGCAAGAATTGCCAGCATGCCATATTGAGAGCACCCGCCGTTATGGTGCAGATCCCGATTGGGTGGAGGCCATCGCCTTTGCCTGGCTGGCCCGGCAGACCCTGCTTGGCCTTTCGGGCAACCTGCCCTCAGTAACCGGAGCGCGCCACCCCGTTATTCTTGGTGGCATCTACCAGGGTTCACTGACCGCTACTCGCTAAACCCGTACAGCAGCTTGATCTCCTGCGGCCAAAGCGCACTATCTATGGTCTCCAAAATCAGCGGTATCTCATCCATGCGCTCATCCTGCATAATGAAGCGAAAGGGAGCCTCTCCCAGCTCTCCTTTGCCAATGCTCTCATGCCGGTCAACACGTTTTCCCAGTTTGGGCTTGGAATCATTCAGGTGCATTGCCTTTAGATACTCAAACCCCACAATCTCTTCAAATGCAGACATGGTCTCTCGGTAGGCTTCGTCGGTACGCAGATCATAGCCTGCAACAAAGGCGTGACAGGTATCGAGGCAGACGCCAATACGGGATCTGTCCTCAATGCGTTCAATCAGATGGGCAAGATGCTCAAAACGGCAGCCCAGATTCGAGCCCTGCCCAGCCGTATTTTCAATGACCGCCGTTACCCCTTCGGTTACATCCAATGCACGGTTGAGTGACTCGGCAACCAGATCCAGGCAGCTACTCTCATCCATCAGGCGCAAATGGCTGCCGGGGTGAAAATTGAGATAGACAAGCCCCAGCTGCCGGCAACGGTTCAACTCATCAATAAAGGCGTCCAGTGATTTTTGACGCTTCTCCGCTTCAGGATGCCCTAGATTAATCAGGTAACTGTCATGCGGCAAAACATCCGCGGGTCTGAATCCACCCTTTTGCATATTGAGATGAAATTGCTCGATCTGCTCATCACTCAGCGGCCTGGCCTGCCATTGGCGCTGATTTTTGGTAAAGAGCGCAAAAGCGCGCGCACCAATCGCTATCGCATTTAGCGGGGCATTCTGCACACCACCCGCTGCACTGACATGGGCGCCCACTCGCTTCACTCTGCTCTCCTGTTCATGCTGTATAACTTATAGTGGGTCACTGATAATGATTTTTTCAGGTACTCCATCCTGAAAATCGATCCGTTTGGCCATAGCCGGGTTCATATAGACCGTGCCCGTCTCGTCCACCAGCATCACATATTTCAGCCGCATGCGCCTGGCAATCTGATACCAGCCACCAGAGCCGGCCACTGTCAGTGCAGTTGCTGCGGCATCGGCTCTGCCACCATCCCGGTCAATTACCGTTGCGGATGCAATATGCCTGACCGGCCCGCCATCACGGGGGTCGATAATATGGGGATAACGCACGCCATCATACTGCCGGTATCGCTCGTAATTGCCTGATGTAAGCAGGCACTCACCATCCAGCGCATCGACTGCGGCAAGAATTCCTCCACCCTGCGGATGTCGCACACCAACGCGCCAGGGGCGCCCACTGTGATCGCCACTGACGCAGAGATCCCCGCCCGCATTTACAATGGCACTCTCTACCCCCTGCTGATGCAAGAGGTCGATTGCAATATCCAGCGCATACCCTTTGGCAAAACCGCCAAAATCAAGCGACACCGCTGGATTATGGCTGCGCACCTGGCCGTTTGATATCTCCAGATCATCCATACCAGGTGCCAGTTTCACCATTGCAGCAATGGCTTCAGGGGAGGGGGGGGCACCAGATGGCAGCTCATCGCCATGAAATCCCCACAGCGCAATCAACTTGCCAATGGCGGGGTTAAACAGCCCCTCACTCTGCTCAAACAGCAGCTGGGACTGGGTGATCAGCGGCAGCAAGAAGGGGGAGACAGGGCGTGGCTTATCCGAGGCAAAGCTCTGGTTGAGCGCACTTAGCTCCCCCGGCTTCCAGGCATGCCAATCCTGGTGCATCCGCTGAAATGCCCGCTCCACAACCTGCACGGCCTCCTCCGCCTGCTGGTCACTCACGCCACGCAGTTTGAGATCCACCACAGTGCCAAAAATAAAGAGGCTCTGTCGATACTCTGTTGCCGGTTCACTACAGGCCACCAAAACAAGCAGTGCTATAACCGACGCCAAAAGAGGCTGTTTATGGGGCGACCGCATATATGCCTATCTTAAATTTATTGCAGGTTTTGTTGATAAATAAAAACCCCATCATTACGTCTATTCTCAAATTTCTGTACCTCAACAAGACTTTCTCGCTCAAGATAGTCTGCCCAGAGAGGCGGCTTTCGCCCTTTTTTTACATAAAGGGCCAGATAGTCAAATGATATGTTCGGCTTAGGCTCATGAAAAAACCGACATATACGGTATTGATTAGGCGGCAGATTCCGGTTGACATAGTAACAAAAACGCAATGACTCCGTTGCAGCAATGCGGCTACCTGCTTCACTGTTACGCTGTATCCACTCCGCCGCATCCCGATGATACTGCTTTGAGTATCCTCCAAGCGAAACCAGGCCATCCGCCCCCATTACCATAATAACCAGCATGGCAGCAGGAAATAACCGGGAAGAGCGGCCTTCACTCCTCTTCTGTTGCCACAGGCTCCATGCTGCATTCAAGAGAAAAGGAACCGCCAGTAGTGACACCAATACCAATGGCATGGTGAAGCGCGCTTGAAGAAAAAAGGTGGGGAGAATAAACAACACCAGCACAACGAGATTGACCAAAACCACCCAAGCAACAAATGGCCAGAATCTGTCTGGAACTGACAGGCGGGAATATAACGGTGGCAGTAGCAATATAATACTGTAGGCCGGTGATAAAACAGAGACTGTTTTTGCCACAACAATCAATGCCAGGATCACAACAACACTCTGCATGGCAAAGTCTGCTGACAGCTCTGGCAAGACCCCCTGCCGAATCACATCTGCCTTCTGCCCCAGGCCAATCGTCATGGCATGCCAAAAATCAACAAGGCGACTGGAAAACTCACCCAGACGACCTAAATTATCTCCCATCAGCGGGAGCAGCAGCAGGCCAACGATAAGCAACAGCAATGAAACCACATTGGCCTGAAAAAACATGATAAAACGCTGCTTCCACAGGGTTCCTCTTTGCATAAGAAGAACAAATGGAAGCAACGCCATCATGACAAAGCCCTCCATACGGAAAAGGCAGGAGACTATGATGGCAACATTCCAGGCCAGCCCCCACTTTAGCTGCGGATCTCGATAGTGCAGAAACAGAAATCGCAAGCTCAGCAGATAGAAGAGCCAGTACCCATGATCACGCAGAATCTCATCCCGACTCTCATTGAAATAGGGCAGACTCAGAATAACCACAGCCGCCAACATCTGGGTTCTTTCATCGCCACCCAGCATACGGACAAAATCAATAAAACAGAGAACGACCAATGTCAAAAAAAGCATGCTTAACAGATAGGCTGCATACTCTGGAATCAGCCCTGTAACCTGGCTGGTGAAACTGATAACGATAGACAAGAAAGGCCAGGGATAGCGATCAAAAGCCGCCTGCCACTCACCCTGGGTTATCAGGTCAGCGACAATGAGATAAAGAGCGCCATCCTTGTTGACCACCTCATCCTGCGCAATGACCAGCACTGAAAACATAAGGCTTAGCAGCACAGCAACCCAGCGGATCTGCTGCTCAGTGAATTTTATTTGGTGAAGTGAAAACAATATATTAACCAAGCTATCGCAAAAAGAAATACAGCTTTTCCACTCTAGCCGCTAAATCAAAAATATGCCCATAGTGCTTATTTAGGCTGACAAGGGGGACTTTAAAATTGATTATAAAACAGCGCTTCTTTACCACCTTTAAAGTGCAAGGCCGTTACATTATCACTCATTGTGGGAGGTTATCCAACATGAGATAAAACTCACTCATTTCCTTCATCTCCCTCTCTGTGGCATTAGTAGCACGCATATCCACTATCTACCCACCAGAAGCTCAGTAGCACGCTCTGTCATTCAGCAGCATTGGTCATAATGAAACAGATGAATAGACAAGCCCTCAGCAATACTCTACTCCTGATTCTTAGGCGGTTGATTTTTTTGCTCTCTGATTTGTGGCCGCGTAGCAGCGTGGGTCACTCTTTAGTGCCTGTCACCGTAATTCTGGCAATACAATCACACCCGCTCCAAGCCAGCATTCCGCCCCTATTTTTACCGCTCCTATTTCAAGTGCATAAAAGGCGTCCAGCCCCCCCCTCTTACTGATGTCATGATCTGCTGTAATAATCATGACATTGGCGGCTATCAGGATGCTATCACCAATCTCTATCAACGCATGAGCATGATAAGGTGCAGCTACTATTAATACTTACGTCATTTCCAATAGCTGTGTTTTCTGGCTTACGTACATCCAGGCCAAAACAAAACTTCACCCTACAGTCAACCTTCATTTTACGCACATAGTAATTCGTGGTTTGGCCTGTAGAAATCGTAAAAATCTATAGCCTAGACTGGAGATCATTTATGGCATTCCTAATCGCAGGGAACAACTGAATCTGTTAAACTATGAGCCGGTCAACAAGCTGCCATGACCGCAATAATCAGCTGACTTTAAACAAAAAACAGGCCAATATCATGATTTCTGCAACATCGAGCAGCGGAAATTGAAAGTGCTCAAAACCGCATATTACAACCTTTTTACCCAGCGTCACCTCAAAGCAGCCTTGGCACAACTCAGGGATCTGGAACAAAAACTGCCCTCTGCCAAATCACGTTTTGCCATCCCTTTTGTCTTCCGGGGGCAAGGCCATTTTAAAAAGATCCGAGCGCGCCAAAACCCAGTGGAAATTGAGCAGATGTTCGACGAAGTATGTCACCTTAACCCGGAACGCATCCTTGAGATTGGTACCGCCCAAGGGGGAACTCTTTATCTCTGGACACAAGCTGCCAGTGACAATGCCTCTCTTATGAGCATCGATCTCCCAGATGGTGATTTTGGCGGGGCATATGCGTCCTGTCGGGCCGCTCTATACAAATCATTTGCACGTCCTGGACAGACCATCTGGCTGGAGCTGGCAGACTCCCATCTGCCAGAATCACGCGCCAAGGTAAAAGAATACTTTACAGGCCAACCGATTGATTTCGCCTTCATTGACGGTGATCATACCTACGAAGGGGTCAAAGCGGATTTCAATGACTACGGTCCATTGGTTCGCCCCGGCGGTATTATCGCCTTCCACGATATACTCTACCGTGAAAACCAGCCATCTATCCGGGTGGACATCCTCTGGGGCGAGCTTAAAGAACAATACAGCTGTACTGAATTTATTGGGCCAGAAGGCTCAGGAAAGAAGATCGGTATCGGTTTTCTGCGTGTCCCGGAAAATGGCATCAAACCAACCTGAACGACTATGGCAAAACCCGCAAAAGCCTTGCTTAACCGCCTGATTCTTGGTCGCCACGGCAATCTGGCATCCCTGGGCGATCACTATGCAGATATGCAAAAACTGCTTCAGGGTCGAACCATTACCGGCCTGATGGACGCTGGCGCAAGCGATGGCCGGGTTACTCGAAAATTTCTGCGGGCATTTCCACAAGCCTCGGCTTACCTGTTTGAACCGCACCCGACCTACCGGGAAAAACTACAGGCATACGCCAAAGCAGACCACCGTATTCATCCCCAGTTTGTTGCCCTGTCGAACGCAGCAGGGGAGCTGACGCTGAATCTTAACCAACAAACCGGCATGACCTCAATCTTTGCGACCAACAAGCTCTCAGCCGAGCTTTTTCCGGAAGGTGAAAACAGCCAGCAGCCAACCACTGTCCCGGTCACAACCATTGACATCTGGCGTGAACAAAACGGTAATCCACCTTTTGAGATCATGAAGTTTGATCTCCAGGCGGCCGAACTGAAGGCGCTACGCGGTGCATCCAGAACGCTGACGGAATCAACCCTGGTGATCTATACAGAGGTCTTCTTTAACCCTCTCTACGAGGATGGTGCACTCTTCAGTCAGATTGATCTGCTACTGCGGGAATATGGCTTCAGCCTCTTCAATATCTACAAACCGAAAGCATCGAAGCAAGGCATGTTACTCTGGGCAAATGCCGTCTACGTGAATACAGATAAGGTCAAGATTTAATCCCACGCAGAGTAGCCGCGATCTGTTCCGCCACCTTCTCCCGCTCATGGTGCTGGGCGATATACTCCCGACAGTTTGCCCCTAAATGCGGCCGTTGCGAATTATCTGCCAGCACCACCACTGCCTGAACCCACTCATCAGCTCCAGTAGCACAGACTCCTCGCTGATCACTGGAACCCGCCACCCCGGCAGTAATAATATTTTCGCCCACGGCTGATCCCACCCAAGGCATGCCGTTAGCCATATATTGCAGCACCTTATAAGGACACTTCCCTCTGGTCCATGGGGTGTCTGGCATAGGGCAGAGGCCGATGTCACACTCCTGCAATGCCTGTTCCTGCGCCTCCGGCGACCACTGCACAAATACTGTTTTCAACGCACCGAAGCTCATGGGCTTATGCGCCACCAGCCGCATACCTATATCAGGGCGCAGTTCGCCAATGCGCTCCAATGCCGGACGTAGTGCCTCTAGATATTTCTGAGTAGACTTAGAGCCTAGCCAGAGCAGCTCTATCCCTTTTTTCTGCAGATCCGGTTTGGAACGGACATCAGGCAGGGATATAGCCATCGGAATTCGATATACATTGGCACAGTACGAAAGCGCCAGTTTTTCCAGGTAACAGCTCCCCACCATGGCCGCATCACAGGCACGAAGTAATGCAGCAAATCGCCGACTGCGCATAAAGCTGCGGCCATGGGTTCGGGTAGAGAAGCCTACAGGGTCATCAAAATCAAATACGATCCTTTTGGCTGATTTGCGCAGTTGGTGCAAACGCCAGAGCGGCAGCAGATGCCGGTGCCACCAAACCAGATCATATCCTTTGCTCTCAACCAGCACCGCCGCCTGCTCCCTGATCGCTTTGGGGTAGACCCTGACCGTAACGTCAATCCCTTGATATCTCAGCAGCTCGATATGGTTCCAAATGCGCTGTTCAAAGGATGCTGAATGGGGTTTGCGAGTTATGGCCAACACCCTTAATTTATGTGGTTCTTTACAATTGAACACTACTGTTTCCTGACCAGCACATCTTCCATGATCAGATACTCCAGATCTGACCCGAAAAACATGTTCAGCGCATCGGTGGGCGAGCAGACCATCGGCTCTCCCCGCCGGTTGAGAGAAGTATTGAGAACAACGCCACTGCCCGTATGCTTTTCAAGTTCTTCAATCAGATCATAGTAGCGGGGGTTGGTCTCACGGGTCACTACCTGAGCACGAGCCGTGCCATCTTCATGCACCACCTCGGGCA
>JAKISI010000063.1 GCA_021648685.1 Candidatus Polarisedimenticolaceae bacterium | reverse complement strand
GGTTACAACTCACCCTGCACCGGTCGTATCGGCGACATTATCTGGGACGACACCAACCGCAATGGAATCCAGGATGCGGGTGAGGCCGGTATCGCCGGCGTGACGGTCAACCTGAAGGATACTCAGAACATGGTGGTAGCCACCACGACCACTGATGCCAATGGCTACTACGAGTTTGCCGGTCTCTGCGCTGCTGATTACAAGATTGAGGTGGATGTCACTACCCTGCCGGCAGATTTTGTTGCCAGTCCAACCCTCCAGGGCATGGATCCAACGGTTGATAGTGATGACAACGGAACCATTGTCACCTTGGTCGATGACTTCTCAGAAGAGCTGACCATCGACTTCGCCTACAACTCTCCCTGCGCGGGTCGTATCGGCGACATTATCTGGAACGACGCCAACCGCAACGGCATCCAGGATGCAGGTGAGGCCGGTATCGCCGGTGTGACGGTCAACCTGAAGGATACTCAGAATGCAGTGGTGGCCACTACGACCACTGATGCCAATGGCTACTATGAGTTTGCCGGTCTCTGCGCTGCTGATTACAAGATTGAGGTGGATGTCACTACCCTGCCGGCAGATTTTGTTGCCAGTCCAACCCTTCAGGGCATGGATCCAACAGTTGACAGTAACGATAACGGTTCTGTCGTTACCCTGAGTAATGATTATGCCGAAAATCTGACTATTGATTTCGGCTACAATTCATCGTGTATCGGCCGTATTGGTGACGCTATCTGGTACGATGCCAACCGCAATGGCATCCAGGATGCGGGTGAAGCGGGTGTCGAAGGCGTGACAGTACACCTGAAGGATGCTCAGAATGTCGTAGTGGCTACCGCAGTGTCGGATGTAAATGGCTACTACGAGTTTTCCGGCCTCTGTGCAAATGACTATAAGGTAGAGGTGGATATCTCCACCCTGCCGGCAGATTATGTTGCCAGCCCGATCCTCCAGGGGGCTGATCCTTCAGTCGATAGCAATGAGAACGGCACGGTCGTTAGCCTCATTAACGATTTTGCTGAAGAGTTGACCATCGACTTCGGTTATAACTCCCCTTGTGCCGGTCGTATCGGTGACTTCGTCTGGTATGATGCCAACCGTAACGGCATTCAGGATGCGGGTGAGACACCGATCCCGGGTGTGACGGTTCGTCTTAAGGATGCTCAAAATACCCTTGTTGCTACGGTAACTACCAATGCCAGTGGGTACTATGAGTTTGCCGGTCTCTGCGCTAACGACTACAAAGTGGAGGTTGATGAAACGACCTTGCCGCCGGAGTATGTTGCCAGCCCGGTTCTTCAGGGCGTCGATCCTGCTGTTGACAGCAATGTAAACAGCACGGTGGTCACGCTGCCTACGGATTTCTCTGAAGAGATCACCATCGACTTTGGTTATAACTCACCCTGCACCGGTAACATTGGTGACTACGTCTGGATGGATGGGAACAAGAATGGTCTTCAGGATGCAGGTGAGGGCAGTATCCCGGATGTGACGGTAGTATTGAGAGACAACCAGAATACACCGCTTACCACAACTACTACAGATGCCAATGGCTTCTATGAATTTGTGGGTCTCTGCGCAGGTGAGTACCGGGTTGAAATTGATCCAAACAGCCTGCCTGCGGGTGTAACACCTACCACCAGCATGGTGGGAGGGGATGATGCCATTGACAGTAACGGCAGCCCCACCTCCACCCTGTTGGCTGGTGACTTCGATAGTGATCAGACCCTCGACTTCGGCTATAAGTCTCTATCGAATGTCTGTGAGCTGAGCCTGGTGAAAACGGCTTCTCCTGAAGTGATCAACTGTACTTGCGCTGATGGCTCAGGCAGTGATTCAGACTCCGACAGTGACTCCGATTCCGGAAATGATTCCGACTCCGACAGTGACTCGGATTCCGGGAATGATTCGGACTCCAGTAGTGACTCGGATTCAGATAGTGACTCGGATAACGGAACCGGTTGCACCTGCTCCAACGGGGGTGGCTCAGACAGTGATTCAGACTCGGACAGTGACAGCAGCTCTGATTCTGACAGTGACTCCGGAAGTGATAGCGATTCCGGCAAGGGTCACAAGGGTCACAAGGGTCACAAGGGTAGCAAGGATCACAAGGGTAGCAAGGATCACAAGGGTAGCAAGGATCACAAGGGTAGCAAGGATCACAAAGGTAGCAAGGATCACAAAGGTAGCAAGGATCACAAAGGTAGCAAGGATCACAAAGGTAGCAAGGATCACAAGGGCAGCAAGGGTCACAAGGGTCACTCCAGGAATGACTCGGGCAGCGATTCTGACTCCGGCAGTGACAGTGACTCAGGCAGTGATTCCGATAGTGATGATTCTGACAGTGGATCCGGTAGTCATGGTGGAGCAGCCTGCGCCCCTGAGCAACGGGTGACCTACAGCTACACCATAGGTAACAGTGGTGACCCGGTCAGTGGTCTCAGCATCATTGATGATAAGCTGGGCAACTTGACAGGGTACCTCTCTCAGACATCCCTCAACAGTGGTGATTCGGTTACCTTCAGTGTGGAGCAGTGCCTGTTCGAGACCACGACCAATATCGCTGTGGTGACCGGCAGTACTCTCGACGGTGCTTCTTGCAGCGCCCAGGACAGCGCGACGGTAGTAGTGGTGAACGAACCCCCCACCGACGACTGTGACTCTGGGGACAGCGATTCGGGCGAGGGTCACAAGGATCATAAAGGTCACAAGGATCACAAGGGTAGCAAGGACCACAAGGGTAGCAAGGATCACAAGGGTCACAAGGGTCACAAGGGTCACAAGGGCAGCAAGGATCACAAGGGTCACAACAGTGACTCCGGTACCTGTGGTGGATCAGATTCAGGCTCTGACTCTGACTCCGACTCCGACTCTGATTCCGACTCTGATTCCGACTCCGGCAAAGGTCACAAGGGTCACAAGGGTCACAAGGGTCACTCCGACTCTCGCTCGCATTAAGACGGAGTTGTCAAGGATCATGGAAGGGACAAAGAATAAAGCAAAGGTGATGCTAAGGGTCAATGAGAGAGTAGCAAAGAGGGGAAGATGGGTATCAACTGGAGAAATTGAATACCTCTCTCCGGTGAATTAAACGTCGGAGCGGTCTCCTCGTGATGAGCAACATAAACGGCTGGCGGAAACAGATCTCCGCCAGCTTTTTTTGCAGAGGAAAAACCGCTAATGGAGCGGGGACTGGCTCCTCCTTTATCAGAACGACATCCGGGAAAGGGTTGGCTCTTCGATTAATTCCCTATGTCCTTACCCGATCAGCTATAGCGTCCGGATCCTGGTTTCATGTTTGATACACGCATTCACCAGACATCTGCCTGGTTTCTATTCATATCTGTCATCACGGCTTATCTTGTGATGGCTCTCTGGTATCCTCTCGCCTATATCTGGGCTACCTACGAGGATCTCTACGGTGAATGGTTGCAGGTCTACCTGTTTCTGCTGGCATTCCTGATTTCGCTCTATGTTACCTCCCGTGCGAGTCGCTATCGGTGGTTCTTTGTGCTTCTGGCGCTGGCCTGTTTCTACACCTTCATGGAAGAGATATCTTGGGGGCAGCGGGTATTCAGCTTCGCTTCGCCAGAGTTCTTCAAATCGAAAAATCTTCAGGGAGAGACCAATCTCCATAATTTTCTGGTAGGCCCATACGCCACCCAGATGAAAGCGGTGATTGAATATCTGTTAGCTGCCGCCCTCTCAGTATACGGATTTCTCTACCCCCTTCTGCTCCGCCTGGACTGGCATCCAGCCCAGTGGCTGGAGCGGAAGGGGGTGGCTGCCCCCCCCTTCTATCTCGCCCCATTTTTCCTTACGGCTGGTTTTTTTGAACTGGGCATACTCTCATTCAACGAAGCTGAGGTGGCCGAGGTGCTGGTGGGGCTGGCGATGGCCATCATGGCGCTGCATTATGCCTTCTGCCTGCGGCATGGTCTGAATATTCACAAAGCCAAAGAGTGGACAGCGACAGGAGGACGTGCTTCCAGACTTGGGGTTGGCATTATTGTTATCCCTTTAGTGGCTGGGCTCGCCTCTTTTGGTAGCACCCAGGCCCTATACGCCTCTTCGGCGAAGCGGCAAAAGATCGACAGTCGAATTGAAAACGGCATTCAAAAATTTGCCGGACGCTATACCCGCTTCGAGCAATGGGATACTGCCGTACGGCTGCGCCAAATTCTGCATGAGCGAAAACCCACCAGCCTCTCCCGTCTGCGAAATCTGGCCAAAGCTCACCGCCTTGCCGGAAATGATGAGGCATTTAATGACTATCTGAACCGTGCGCTGCAAGCCTCGCAAAAAAAGTACCAAAAGGCTCCGGGGAGTACAACCAATAACAGGAATATGGTGCGGGTCTACCGTATGCTGGGGAACAGTGAAAAGGCACAGTTTCATCTTCAGAAGGCACTGCGTATCGGGCAGAAACGTGTAGAAAAGAGACCTGATAGCGCCGCAGCTGCCTACTCACTCGGTCAAACCTTTGCCTTGATGGGGCGCGATGCCGATGCCTTTAAACAGTACAAGCGTGCCTATGAGATCAGGCCGACCAAGAGCCGCTACAGGAAGGCATATTTGAAGTTTAAGGTGCGGCTGTCGCCGTAGTATTTCCCCAGTAACCACTGTCGTTCGGCTTATTCTCCTATGGCCACTGAATTGAATAAAAGATTACGGTGACAGCTTACTACAAGTGAGTCGTGATGTTCATTTACTGCGTGTAAACTCCGCTTTTTCGCTAATTTTGGCCTTGCCAGGAGCTGCCTCAGGGGTTTTTTCAAAATGAAACTGGTTAATGATGCGCTTGCTATCTGAACGCGGCGGTAAGGAGGGTGAGTTGACGCAGTTTACTCGTGCGCTTAAAACGCTGGATATTGAACTCATGCATGCCAATACGCCCCAGGTCGGAGGAGCTTGTCCTTTGCCTGCACCAGAGACGCAAGCTCACAAAGAACCTCTTACTCCAATACAACAATACCGAGCACCAGCTACAGTGACCCTTGCCTCACAGGCCTGACAACTTAGAGGATGTTTCCGAATTGCTCAGAAGTGAGGGCTGCCTTGGGTTGACAGCAGGGCGCTTAATTGGGACTGCAGTTTCTCTGCTTGAATGCATTGCCGCAGGCGCAGACCGCGCACGATCGCTTCCAGCTCCTTTAGCGCCAATGAGAAATCATCATTGATAACTAGATAGTCATACTCGGCATAGTGCGACATCTCGTTTTTTGCCTCTCGCATACGGCGGGCAATCACCGCTTTGCTATCCTGACCACGCGCACTCAGACGCTCAAGCAGCGCCTGCGGACTGGGAGGGAGGATGAAGATGGAGATGGCATCCGGCATGTGTCTGCGCACCTGCCGCGCACCTTGCCAGTCAATCTCCAGCACCAGATCCTGCCCGGTTTTCAGACAATCTGTCACCTCGGCCTCGGCCGTGCCGTAGTAGTTGTCAAATACCTGGGCATGCTCCATAAAAGCACCTTCACCCATCATCCGCAGGAACTCTGCCTGGTCAACAAAATGATAATCCCGGCCATCCTCCTCTCCTGGCCGCTTTGCCCGGGTGGTGTGGGAGACGGAGATAGTCAGCAGCGGATCCGCTGCAACCAGCTCTTTTAGCAAGCTGGTCTTGCCTGCCCCGGAAGGGGCAGAGACGATAAAAAGCGTGCCCTTCATCTTGCCTGTGGCCTCATTCAATATTCTGTATCTGCTCGCGCATCTGCTCAATCAGAACCTTCATCTCTACAGCGAGCCTGGTCATCTCTGCATCATTGGATTTGGAGGTCAGTGTATTCACCTCGCGATTGAGCTCCTGCATTAAAAAATCCAGCCGACGGCCAACGGGTTCCTGCTGCCCCAGCACCCGTTCGACCTCACCCAGGTGAGTGTACAGCCGATCCAGCTCTTCATCCACATCCAGGCGCTGGGTCAGCAGCACCATCTCCTGCTCCACCCGGCCAGCATCCAGCTCATCACTCAGCTCGCTCAAGCGGGTGCGCAGCCGCTCACGAATGCCCTGCAACACGGCGGGGATCCGCTGTTTCACCCCGTCCACCTGGCCACGCATGGCGACACAGCGTTGCTGAATCAGTTCAGCCAGCGATTCACCCTCGCGCTGGCGGGTCTCAATCAGCACATCCAGCGCCTGCTCCAGCAGCCGGGTGGCCTGCTCCTGGACGGGCGACAGATCCTGAGGTGCTGCTGTCATAACCCCCGGCCAGCGCAATACATCCATCACAGAGGGGGGAACCGCTTCATGCAGCAGATGTTCGATCTTGTCTGCCGCCGCCAGCAGCTGGGCTGCCAGCCGCTCATCGACCTCAATCCCGGCAACGGCCGCCTGCAGCGGTTTGAAGCGCAGGCTGCAATCAATCTTGCCTCGCCCCAGGCGTCTGTTGATCTGCTCTCGAACCAGTGGCTCTATCGCGCGCAGCTCTTCTGGCAGGCGCACGAATATCTCAAGGTAGCGATGGTTGACTGATCGAATCTCCCAAATCAGCTCAGCCTGCTCGTCTCTATTTTCCTTTCGTGCAAAAGCGGTCATACTGTGAACCATTATCGCCCCTATATTACCTTAGTAAAAACAAGAAGAATTTGATTGTCAGATAAAGCTGCGAAGATATGTATCATAGTGCGCCCGCCATCTCCTTGCACCTGCAATCCCTGTTTGTCTTTTAATGACAGAGCTCCGTAACAGTCTACCTGCAGGCACCATTATAGACTGCTACTCCATTGTGAAGATGATTGGCAGTGGCGGGTTCAGCCTCATCTACCTTGCTGAAGATGAGGATACGCAAGAGCGCGTCATCATCAAAGAGTATCTGCCCAAAAAGACGGCCTCGCGCAATGGCGCTAACCGAATCACCATTGCCGACAGCGAAAAGCAGCAAAATGCCTTTCATCACGGGCGCAAGCTGTTTTATCAGGAGGCCAAGGTACTCTCTGCCCTGCAACACCCCAATGTGGTCAGGGTGCGCAACTTTTTCCTTGCCAATAAGACTGCCTACCTGGTGATGGATTACGAGCCAGGCAAGAATCTGGGGGGCTATATCAAACAGCGCGGAGGCAGCCTCAGCACCGCCTTTATCATGACCGTTTTCCCCCCCATTCTGGATGCCCTGAACCTGATCCACTCACACAACCAGCTGCACCTCGACATCAAACCGGGGAATATCCACCTGCGCCCCGGAGGCAGCCCGCTACTATTGGATTTTGGTGCCATACATCAGGTCACCAAGACCAGCAATATCAAAACCAGCCGGGTCATTACCGCGGGTTTCTCCCCCGTTGAGCAGTACTACGCATCAGGCAATATAGGCCCCTGGAGCGATGTCTATGCCATCGGCGCCACCATGCGCGCCTGCATCGAGGGCAAACCGCCGCCATCTGCGATCAGCCGTCACGCCAAAGAGCGGTTGGTTCCTGCTACAAAAAAATATAAACAGCGTTATCCTGCCTATCTGCTGAAGGCGATGGACTGGGCGATGGAGATCGACTATCACCAGCGGCCACAAAACGCAGGGGATCTGTTACAGGCCCTGCTCACTGAAAGCGGCCACCCTGCTGCTGCCACAGTGCACTCCAAACCCGGCAAATAAAGATCCCAGATGAGAGAGATCGCCTACCAGACTGCCAGCATGACGATGATTGGCAATCGCTCAACAAACCAGGATCGCTGTGCGCTGATTGAATCCATCAACAGCATGTTGTTCTGTCTGGCAGACGGCATGGGGGGACACCCGAAGGGGGAGGTGGCGGCCCAGATACTGGTGGATATCTGCACAGAGATGTTTACCACCGCCCGCAAACCGATCCCGAACCCGGCTGCCTTTCTCACCATCATCATGAACCGGGCGCACGAGCAGATCATCGCCTACGGAAAAGCACAGACGCCGGCCATCAAGCCCCGTACAACCGCCGTGATTGCACTCATCCAGGAGAACACCGTCTATTGGGCGCATGCAGGTGACAGCCGCCTCTACCTGTTTCGGGACAAAAAAATCCTGGCGCGCACCGTCGACCACTCCTATGTAGAGCTGTTGCACAAGCAGGGAGCCATTACCTCTTCAGAGTGCAAAACCCACCCACAGCGCAACTATGTGACACGTTGCCTGGGCGGCAATCAGCTCTCCATTGATCTTTCACGCGGCACCCCCACGCCGCTGCTTCCTGGTGATATCCTGCTATTATGTTCAGATGGTTTATGGGGTGCGCTGAACAGCAGCGACCTGATTCAGGACATCTGTGCAGACCGGCCGCTCACCGAACGCATAACGTACCTTGTACAGCAGGCCGATACCACTGCCGCCCCGGAGAGCGACAATATCACCGCCATCGCACTACAATGGATAGAGGGAGTCCCCACACTGCCATTACCAAAATTACCGGAGAACCCCACCCCAGACACCGACGATCAACGATCAACACTCAGCCAAGCGGTTGATGACCTGAGAAATACCATTAAATCCTTTAAGGAACCCCTATGAGACCCAGTGGCCGTAACCCTGATCAACTTCGCCCAATCACCATCACCCGCAACTACACCAAACATGCCGAAGGATCGGTGTTGGTGGAATTTGGCGACACCAAGGTGCTCTGCACCGCATCTGTTGAAGCGAGGGTGCCGCGCTTTCTCAAAGGGACAGGCCAGGGCTGGATCACCGCCGAATACGGCATGCTCCCCCGCTCTACCAACACCCGCATGGGGCGCGAGGCATCCCGTGGCAAACAGGGGGGACGTACCCTTGAGATCCAGCGCCTGATTGGCCGCTCACTGCGTGCCGCAGTCGATCTCAACGCCCTGGGCGAGCACACCATCACCCTCGATTGCGATGTGATCCAGGCCGATGGCGGCACCCGCACCTCCTCCATCAGCGGCGCCTTCGTCGCCCTGCATGATGCCATTGGCACCCTGCGTAGCGCCAACAAGATCAAAAGCGACCCCATCTACGGCATGGTCGCCTCGGTCTCTGTCGGTATCTATAATGGCGAGCCAGTACTCGACCTGGACTACGCCGAAGACTCCAATGCCGAAACCGACATGAATGTCGTCATGAATGACGCCGGTGCCTTTATTGAGCTACAGGGTACCGCTGAGGGGCACGCCTTTCGCAGTGACGAGTTGAACGCCATGCTCGATCTGGCCAAAAAAGGGATCCATGAGATCCTTGAGCATCAGCGCACAGCACTGGCTTGAGCATGAGTTCTGAATCACGCCATAATCGCATCGTACTGGCCAGCGGCAATGCCGGAAAGGTCAAAGAGATCAACCAGCTGCTCAGCAACCAGCTGATTCAGGTTGTGCCGCAGAGCGAATTCAACGTGCCTGAGATTGAAGAGACAGGTCTGACCTTCGTGGAAAACGCTATCCTCAAGGCGCGCAATGCCGCCAGGCACAGTGGCCTGCCGGCCATTGCCGATGACTCGGGGCTTGAGGTCGATGCACTCAACGGCGCGCCTGGCATCCACTCCGCACGCTTTGCAGGCTCGGCCGCTACCGACCAGGCCAATAACGACAAGCTGCTGGAACAGCTAAAAGAGGTACCAGAAGCCCAGCGCAGCGCCCGTTTCCAGTGTCTGCTGGTCTATCTTTGCCACCCATCCGACCCCACGCCGCTCATCTGCCAGGGCACCTGGGAGGGGCGGATACTGTTCCAACCACAGGGTGAAAACGGCTTCGGCTACGACCCCCTCTTTTTTGTACCCGATCACCACTGTAGCTCTGCACAGCTGCGGCCCGAGCTAAAAAACCAGCTCAGCCACCGTGGCCGCGCACTGCGGGAACTCCTGGTCAAACTGTCGAACTAATATTTATTGCCATAACCCAGTACAGGGTGTTACTTTTTTATCTTCTCTCACGGAGCCAAAATATGAATAGACTGATCCTCACCCTGTGCGCCGCACTCATCGCAGCCACCGCCAGCGCAGAAAACATGGGCACCCACGGAGCCAGCAACACTGCCCTGCCAAACATCGGCAAGGTGATTGAGATTGCTGACGTGGCGGGATACACCTATCTGCACGTTGAAGGCAAAGAGGGGAAAGAGTGGATTGCAGGCAAGGCAGCAGAGATCAAAGAGGGCGACGTGGTGCGCTACAGCACCGGCAGCATCATGCGCAACTTTTTCAGCAAAAGCCTGAATAAAACCTTCCCCGAGATACGCTTCACCAGCGCAATCCAGCTTGAAGGGGCGCATCCAACACCCGCCAGCACGGCAGCCCCATCATCTGCAATAGCCAAAGGCACCCTCACAGAGCAGCCCAATATCGTCGAAAACCAGGTGATCAACGCCATGGATAGTGGCGGCTATACCTACATCGAAATCGATCAAAACGGCAAAGCCATCTGGTTGGCTGCGCCCAAAACAACCGTTAAAAAAGGCGATACCATTCGTTATGCCAACGATGGTGCCACTATGAAAAACTTCTACAGCAAATCGCTCAACCGTGAATTTTCAGAGCTTCTTTTTATTGGTGAAGCACAGGTCATCCAGCAACCATAGATGGCAGGCATGCAATGACAGCGGATGCCAGCGCACACAACATATCCCGGATTATCCAGACCATCTGCCCCTTTTGCGGAGTGGGTTGCGGCATTGGGCTGCGGGTCGAGCAGGAGAAGATCACCGGCGTCGAACCGCTGGCCAGCCACCCGGTCAGCCAGGGAAAGCTCTGCGCAAAAGGGTGGAGCACGGCCTATGCGGTTGACCCCATCGACCGCATCACCACCCCGCTGATAAGAGAGAACGGCAGCTTCCGCCCCGCCTCGTGGGATGAGGCCTACCAGGTCATCACCGAAGCCTTTTTAGCCGCTGCCGCAGAAAAAGGGGCGGATGCAGTCGGCGTTATCGCCTGCGCCCGCGCCACCAACGAAGATTGTTATGCGGCACAGAAATTTGCGCGTGCCGTACTGGGTACCAACAACATTGATCACTGCGCCCGCATCTGCCACAGCCCCTCGGTGGCTGGCCTGCGCCAAACACTTGGCTCCGGCGCAATGACCAACTCCATCGACGACATTGAGAAGGCCGACCTGATCGTCATCTTCGGCTGCGACCCCACCGAGAATCACTCGGTACTGGGCGGGCGCATTATCGGAGCCAAAATGGCCGGAGCCAGGCTGCTGGTAGTCGATCCCCGCCTGACACGTCTCGCCCGGATGGCCGATCTGCATCTGCAGCTACAACTCGGCACCAACATCGCACTGATCAACGGCCTGCTACAGATCATCTTTGCCAATGGCTGGGAGGCCACGGAGTTCCTCAGCAGCCGCTGTGAAAACGAGACGGCGCTACGTGCCAAAGTCGCAGAGTACCCACCCGAACGGGTAGCCGCCATAACCGGCGTGCCGGAAGAGAAACTCATTGCGGCGGCCAGAATGTACGCCAAGGCAGAGCGCGCCCTGCTGACCTACGGCATGGGCATCACCCAGTACACCACCGGCACCAACAACGTCATCTCCATCTCCAACCTGGCGCTGGTGGCCGGGCAGATTGGGCGTGAAGGCACCGGCATCAACCCGTTGCGCGGACAGAACAACGTCCAGGGCGCTTGTGATATGGGGGCGCTGCCCAATGTCTTCCCCGGCTACCAGGAGGTTGCTCAACAAACAAACAGAGATAAATTTGCCGATCACTGGCAAAAAAAGCTCCCAGAGAATAAGGGACTCACATCGCTGGGCATGACCAAAGGGGCGCTGAGTGGCGAGGTGCGCTGCATGCTGATCATGGGCGAAGACCCGGTCGTCACCGACCCTGACCAGCACCATGTTCAACGCGCCCTGGAGGCGCTGGATCTGCTGGTGGTCATTGAGCTGGTAATGACCGAAACCGCCGCTATGGCCGATGTGATCCTGCCTGCTGCGGCCTTCTCTGAAAAAGCAGGAACCTTTACCAACTGTGAACGCCGCGTGCAGCTGATACAGCCTGCCATAGCCGCCCCCGGCGAGGCAAAGCCCGACTGGCAGATATTGGGAGAGCTGGCCAGCCGCCTGGGCTATCACCACATGGATTGGCCCAATGCCGAGGCGATCTTTAATGAGATAGCCGCCCTGTCACCCCTCTACCAGGGGATGAGCTACCCCAAGCTGGCCGAAAATCATGGGCTACAGTGGCCCTGCAATGAGCAGGCTCCCAACGGCACACCACTGCTGCACCGGCAGCAGTTCAGCCGTGGCAAAGGGCGGCTCATCCCGGTCAGCCATGCAGACCCGGCCGAGGTGCCGGATGAGGCATACCCCCTCTTCTTCACCACCACCCGGCTCCATTACCACTACGGCTGCGGCTCCATGACCCGTAAATCTCCACTGCTGGAGCGAGAGACCCCCAGCGGCATTCTCTTTATCAATCCAGCAGATGCGCAGGCGCTTGCGATCAAACCACAAACGAAGGTGCGCATCAGCTCACGACGCGGTGAGGTAGAGACAGGCGCCATCATCACCGATGAGGTTCCACCCGGCACCGTAGCCATGCCCTATCACTTCAAAGAGGCGCCCTCCAACCGGCTGACCAACACCGCCCAGGATCCCGTCACCAAAATGCCAGAGCTAAAGGCCTGCGCCGTGCGGGTGACCAATCTGGAGGTGGAGCACAAATGAGGGCCTTTCTGCTGGATCAGATCGACCGGCTGCGTGACCATCTGGCAGCACAACGGTCACTCTTTACCCCACAATTTGCGGCAGGTTCCAGTGAGCTAAGCTGGCTGCCCCTGAGCCACAACACCCCATCAGCAGCCATTGAGCGCCCCCTGCTTGCAACCTATCCGGCCAAACAGTTCTTCTTTCCAGACCGGGAGATACTCTTTCAATTTGATGGCGCAGACTTCAAAGAGACCCTGCCCAAACCTGCACCACAGATACTCTTTGGGGTTCGCAGTTGCGACCTCTGCGCCATCGCCTATCAGGATCAGTTTTTTCAGCAAGACCCTTACTATCAGGCTCGCCGCAAGGCCACACTGCTGGTTGGTATCGACTGCCAGCTGCCTTGTGAGGGCGGCTTCTGCCCGACGGTAGACGCAGGCCCCTTTGTGCGGGATGGGATGGCGGATCTGGTCTGCCATCAACAGGGCGGCCGTTGGCTGCTCATCTCGCAGACTTCAGAGGGTGAGGCGCTGCTCGACGGGTTGAATCTTAAAGCCGCAGCGGAGGGGAGCATCTCTCAACGCAGCCGCCAGGAACCGCAGGTGGCCGCCCAGTTCCCCTCTGCAGCACATATCGAAACCGGCATCCAGCGTATCAACCAGACCCAGGTGCCTGCCGAGTTGTGGCAAGCCATGGGATTACAGTGCCTCTCATGCTCTGGCTGCACCAACCTCTGCCCCACCTGCTCCTGCTTTACCAGCTATGACCGCCCTGTTGACAATGGTTTTGAGCGTGAGCGCTGCTGGGACTCCTGTCTCTACGATGCATTTCAGCGCGAGGCCAGCGGACACAACCCAAGTGCTGCCGCAGGCCAGCGCGTGGAACGCTTCTGGTTCCACAAGTTCTCCGATGAGTATTTTAAAACCTTTGGCCGGTACGGCTGCACCGGCTGTGGCCGCTGTGAAAAAACCTGTCCCGGTGTGATTGGGGTTCACTCTGTTATGAAAAGAATCTCGGCCATATTATGAACGGGCTCATGACCCCTCAACTCATCCGCATCACCGAAATCTATGATGACGGTGAAGCCTCTCGCCACTTCACCTTTGAACCGGTCAGCGGCATCCGTCACTCGGCTCGCCCCGGACAGTTTTTTACCCTTGCCATCCCCGGCCATGGCGAGGCGGCCTTTACCTACCTCTCCCTGCCGGATGCCCAAGGGCGCTTCAAGGCATTGATTCGCAAAGTGGGTTCACTGACCTCCGCTCTCTTTCAGTGCAACCATGGTGATCTCATCGGTTTTCGCGGGCCCTTCGGCAACAGCTGGCCATTGGAGCAACTGAAAGACAGACGGGTGTTGATCATCGCCGGCGGCATCGGGCTGCCACCGCTGGCGGCAGTAATCAATCAGCTGAGCACTAAAGAGAGCACCCCGGTTGGACTGATCTATGGCAGCCGCTCCCCGGCGGATCAGGTGCTGAAGCAGGAGCGTTTGGCCTGGCATACATGCATGCCCATCCTCGAAACCTTTGATCACCCCTCCAGCAGGCAACAGCTCACCGGCACCCCGCTGGATCACATCCAGCAGATGACCGCAAAGCTCGGTGGCTCACCCGAGGCCGTCCTCGCCTGTGGTCCGGAGGTGATGATGAATGCCGCAGCTCAACACTTTATACAAAATGGCCTCCCCCCGGAAGAGATCTGGTTGGCACTGGAAAGACGCATGCACTGCGGCGTCGGCGAATGTGGTCACTGTTATCTGGGGAGCAGTACCGTCTGCGCCGATGGCCCAATCTATAGTTGGCAACAACTCATCCGGCTGCAATCACAAACCACGGCCTAAAGAAAACCCCCGTACTGCCGATCCTAATTCTTACCAAGGCATAAGACATATATTTTGTACGGATTTAACAATGGCCAACAAAAACATGGCGGGGTTCATAGCCGCTCTGCACGAAGGGGCAGATCTGCTGGAGCGGCTGAACAAAACCTACCCCAACCTGGCAGACAGTTTCTCTCAGGAGGCGGTTATAGAGTTTCGCCGCGCACCCATCACCCTGCAAAACACCCAAGAGCAACAAACAAAAACCAACACCAGTAAACAGGCATTTACTGAGGAGTCCACCAACAATCAAGGCGACCAAAAACTGGTCACCACAGCTCGTGAGCTGCTGGCAATCCACAGCTTCGAAGATGTTTTAGACCTCCTGCAAGCCGAGCATGGCATCACATTAGACCTGACACAATTGGTGAACCTGGTTGGCAGCAGCGCCTATAGCGTTGCCTTACGGCGTGAAGCCCAAGAGTTTCAATCCAATGCGATCTCCTTGCCACAGATCGTTCAGCTCTGGAAGGACTTTGGTCGCCCACCCATTGGTGATGCCGAATGGACCGCATCCAGCGTCTCCCGGATTCTTGAATAAGGCGCTTGGTAAAACGTGATAACGTATATGTTGTAGGGTCATAATAAATATCCGCTAACCATATTCATAGCAGGCTATATTTTCTGCCCTGCATCCACCATTTTTACATACCTATGGAGAGTTAAAAATGTCACACAATAAATCCTTAAACCCCTTGCAGGTCACTGGAGCATTCTTTTTTTCTCTGCTGCTATTGTGCACAGCCCCTGTAGCTCTGGCCTCTAACGGCCCCACCTCTGCTGAATATGGGGTAGTGCTCAATCTTGCAGGAAAGCAGCGCATGCTGAGCCAGAAGATGAGCAAAGAGATCATGCTCATCGCGCTGGACATTGATACCGCAAACAACCTGACCAATCTGGCAAAAACCTCCGGGCTATTTGACAAAACCCTGAAAGGGCTGCGTGGCGGCAATGCTGATCTGGGTCTGCCGCCCACCAGTACCAGCCGAATCCTGCGCCAACTCGACAAGGTTGATGGCATTTGGGCTGGGTTCTACCCGGTGGTTCAAACCGTTCTCAATAACAAAGCTGTCACCAAGGAGCAGGTTGCCACCATAGCCAAAAACAATCTGCCCCTGCTGAAAGAGATGAATAAAACGGTTGGGCTGTATGAGAAAGATGCCAAGAAAGGCGGGCTTAAGTCCGACCCTGGCCTGGCTGCCACCCTGAACCTGTCAGGCAAACAGCGCATGCTGACCCAAAAGATGAGCAAAGAGTTTCTGCTGGTGGCTTACGGTCACAACGTGGATGACAACAAGCTCAGCCTGCTGGAGACCTACAGCCTGTTTGAGCGCACCCTGAAAGGGCTGAGTGATGGCGATGCAACCCTTGGCCTCTCTGCCACCAAACAACCTCACATCCTTGCTCAGCTCGGTGTTGTCGAGGGACTCTGGGGGAAATTCAAACCCATCGTAGCCTATGGAGCAGACTACAAAACCACCAGCATTCCAAAAGATAAGATTGA
>JAKISI010000062.1 GCA_021648685.1 Candidatus Polarisedimenticolaceae bacterium | reverse complement strand
AATAGTGGTAAAACATGAACCAGCAATAATGCCAGATTGTGCTGAATTGCCGTATAGTCGAGCAGGCTATCCTGAGCATTCTACTCTACCGCAAGTTTTCTTGTAAACGACTGCGGAAGATTGCTTGGTTTGCCTGTACCAGGGGTGTTGTCTTTAATGAGAGTTTAAATGATAAATGCATTGTAACTCACTGTATTAACTTAAAGTTTTTATGAAAAATAAAAAGCATACGTTTGAGCCTCCAGACTTAATGGCCATTTTTCAAACCATGCTAAAAAGCTATGGCCCTCAGGGCTGGTGGCCAGGAGAAACCGCATTTGAGGTAATGGTGGGAGCTATTCTGACCCAAAATACGGCATGGCCAAATGTTGAAAAAGCAATCAATAACCTGAAACAGGCTGGGATCTTTTCATTGCCTGCGCTGCTCGATGTACCGCATGAGGCGCTGGCCCAACTGATCCGGCCGTCAGGTTATTTTAATATCAAGGCAGGTCGCCTTCAGCAGTTTTGTCGCTTTCTTCAAGAGCAGGGGGGAGAGGAGGCCTTGAGGAAGGTGGAAACAGCAAGGCTGCGACAGCTGCTGCTGGGGGTTAAGGGGGTAGGGCCAGAGACGGCTGATGATATGCTTCTATATGCTTTTCAGCGTCCGGTTTTTGTGGTTGATGCCTATACTCGCAGGATCTTTTCCTGCCTTGGCATGGTGTCTGGTGATGAGCCTTATGAGGTGCTGCGCATGGGTTTTGAATCCGCTTTAGCGACAGATGTTGTGCTATTTAATGAGTATCATGCGTTGATTGTGCGCCATGCCAAGGATTTCTGTAATAAAAAACCAAGGTGTGTCGATTGCCCTCTGGCAAAGCACTGTACTATCCCTTGATGACTCTGTTGCGACCACGCTCTTTTGCACTGTACAAGGCTTTATCGGTGCGCTCAAAAAGTGCATCCAGGGTTTCGTTGCGCTGAAGTGCTGAAACCCCCAGGCTTGCAGTAATCTGCAGTGTTCTGTGTGGTGCAAACGAGAGTGCTGCAATCTTTTGCCTGATACGCTCGGCAAGCAAGGTGGCTCCCTCCAGCTCTGTAGAACTCAGCATGATCAGAAACTCTTCTCCGCCAAAACGAAACAGCATGTCAGTGCCACGAATGGTCTCCTTTACACATTGAACAACCGCCTGCAGCACAAAATCACCACCTGCATGGCCAAAGTTGTCGTTGACCGATTTAAAGTGGTCAATATCCAGCAGCATAATGCACATGGGGGCGTTGTGGCGGCGCGACAGCTCTATTTCGCGTTCCAGGGCTGCTTCCATCCCGGCGCGGTTTCTGGCACCTGTTAATGGATCAATAAGTGCGGACTGGAGCGCGCTGTGGTAGAGCAGGGCATTGCGGAGCGGGTAGACCAGTGCGCATAGGAGGTTTTCAATGATGACCAGCTCTTCTGCATCAAATGGCTTTTTGCTGAAGAGTATAAGTTCACCCAGTGAGTTTCCTTCAATCACCAGTTGGTAGGTGCATTTATGGGCTGATCGTCGGCCAATAAAGGTCTCAATCTCCTTGCTGTTATGCAGGTAATGCATGCCCTGGTGCTGGATGTCATGGCCAATCTCATCAGAAAACAGCGCGATAAGTTCCTGGGTGTCCAGTGTGGTCTGTAGCTTGCCACTCAGCTCCAGCGTCCGGTGGCCAAGCTGTGCTGCCAGGGCAGGTTCAATATTCTGACTGACATCAAGAGCAGCAACAGTGCTTTGGTAGCCTGAGGCTGCTTGTGTTTGAGTTGCCATATAGTCGATCCTTTTTTCCATCAAATGATTCTACATCGTGGATAAAGAAATACAATATGTATGCCAACAAATGCAAAGTATATGATAAACAGCAGGTTACGATTCTTATTTTGCTTTGTGACAAAAAACTGTCGCCTGCTTGCGCCCGCCCTTACTGGATAAATGCCTAAAAAATGGCGTTTTTTGATGAGCCACAATGGCCTATTGTGGCAGCTCCCACTTTTCAGCAGTAATGCGCTCCCCATGTGTACCAATGCTCTCTTGCCCCATAAGCCACAGGTAGAGGGGCATCAGCGCTTCAGGAGGCTTGAGTGTGTTTGGATCTTCACCTGGGTATGCTCCAGCCCTGAGCTGTGTGCGGGTTGGGCCGGGGTCCAGGCTGTTAACACGGATGTTACTACTATCGCGGGTCTCCTCTGCCAGCACCTGCATCAACCCTTCAACGCCAAATTTGGATATGGCGTAACCTCCCCAGTAGGCTTTTGCGTTGCGGCCAACAGTGTCTGAAGTGAAAACCACAGAGGCATCTTTCGCTTTGCGAAGCAACGGCATGCAGGCTTGGGTCAGCATAAAGGGGGCATTAAGGTTGATCTGCATGACCTTGTAGTAAGCTGCCAGGTCATAATCATCGATTCGAGCCAGTGAAGGCAGTTGAGCTGCGTTATGAAGAAGACCTTCCAGTGAGCCAAACTCGTTTTCAATTGTTTCAGCCAGTTTGTAACAATCGGTGTCTTTGGCTGATTCAAGGTTCAGCGGGTAGATTGCAGGCTGCGGACTACCGGCATCATCAATGACATCGTAAACCTTTTCCAGCTCCGGGATGTTGTGGCCAAGCAATATGACGGTTGCGCCATATTTGCCAAAGGTTTCAGCTGCGGCACGGCCGATGCCACTGCCAGCACCAGTTACCAATATAGTGCGTCCGGCCAGCAGGTCTTTTGGGGGGTTATAGCTGTTCATAGGGGGCTATTTTAAAGAGACGTGAGAAAAGGTTCGAGCAGTTTTTATCGATATTGCCGATAAGTGCGCCAGCTGATCCATAATTTT
This sequence comes from Candidatus Polarisedimenticolaceae bacterium, assembly GCA_021648685.1. Lineage (GTDB taxonomy): Bacteria > Pseudomonadota > Gammaproteobacteria > Chromatiales > Chromatiaceae > WFXD01. Next base: position 13,332 of record JAKISI010000062.1, on the reverse strand, counting down.
CGTAACGGGGTGAGGCTTGTTCGCTGAGTCAGTACAGTAAAATCAGCCTTATCCAGTTCAGACAGGAGGCTATTATGGGATGCTGCCAGTGCCAGCGCTGGAATCAGGGCAGGGTGTTTGTGGCCGGACAGACCATTCAGTGCCGAGGTATGCCACCTCTTTGCCTGCGCTGCCAGCTCGGCCAAGAGTGTGTGCAGTGCCTTTTGGTGCTCTGGTTCTGCAAGCTGAGTGGGTTGCAGGTTGTGCTGCTCCATGAGTTCCAGCGGCAGAAAGCAAGCGCCCAACTGGAGATCCTGCCCAAGATTTCGAATTATTTCAATGAGTCTGAGAGGCGCGCCAAGTTGCTGGGCGCACATAAGTTCCTGTTCACTGCCGCCACCGATCCGGGTCATCAGCTGTAACAGGTTGCCGCTGCCCAGCTGGCCATCTGCTTTCAGTGCGGATATATCTTTTGGGATGATACCCCGGATCTCCATCTCCACTGCATCCGCCATATCAAGAAAGGGTTGGGCTGGTAGCTGGTGGGACTGCGCCATCTCTGCCAACAGGGTTAACAGGGGGTGTTGTGACTGATGATTTAGCGCCCTGACAAGCTCATCCCGATACCACTGAAGCTTGGTCAAAGCGATACCGGGGTCGGTGCAGCGATAATAGATGGCTTGAATCTCCCACTGCCACTCAAATATCAGTGCAAGCGGGTTGCGCAGGGCAGGGGGTGCCATGCGTATTGCGTAATAGCGGCCTGAGCCAGGAGCGGTTGCCCGGCCTGAAAATGAGTATTCATCCTTCATCAAGCCATTCCAGGATCTGCTCTGGATGTGCTACATAGCCATCTGCCCCCCACTGTTCAGGGTGATCATCAGGCCCGAGGTAACCAAACATTGCAACCAGTGTGGCGGTTCCGGCATTAAGGCCTGATTCAATATCGCGCTGTGCATCACCAATATAGAGGCACGCCTCTGGGCTGTGCCCGCCTGCGAGTCTGCAGGCATGAAGAATCGGTTCAGGGTGAGGCTTGCTGTTCATCGTGGTATCACCACTGACGATACAGGCAGCCCGATCAGTTAGTCCCATGCTTTTCATCAGCGGATCAGTAAATCGGGAGGGTTTATTGGTGACAACGCCCCAGGCAATGCTGCGCTGTCCCAGCTTTTCAAGCAGCTGCTCCATACCAGGGAAAAGCGTGGTTTCCCGGTGGATGTTTGCGCTGTAGCACTGAAGAAGCTCTTGCAACAGCGGGGCAAAGGCCTTGTCATCAGGCGCAAGATTGAAACCCAAACGGATTAGTGCTGAAGCACCGTGAGAGACCTTCGGCTTTATCTGGTCATATGGCAGGGTAGGGTGGTTGTGCCTTTTTAGCGTCTGGTTTAGTGCATAGGCCAGATCAGGTGCGGTATCTGCAAGGGTGCCGTCCAGATCAAAAAGAATGACACGTATGGCCTCACGATTAATAGTTGCCGGTGAGGTGCTACTCATCGATCTCTTTACGGCAGCTCACCATATAGTTGACACTGATATCCGGGCCAAGGCTGTATTTTTGGCTAAAGGGGTTGTAGACCAGGCCAATGATCTCATTGCTCTCCAGCCCGGCGGCGCGTATCCAGCCGTCCAGTTCGGCCGGGCGTATGAATTTTGAAAATTCATGCGTACCTTTTGGCAGCAGTTTCAGCAGATATTCCGCACCAACAATGGCAAACAGGTAGGCCTTGGGGTTCCGGTTAAGGGTGGAGAAGAAGAGGTGCCCACCAGGTTTTGTCAGCTTCGCGCAGGCTTCGATAATGGACGAGGGGTCAGGCACATGCTCCAGCATCTCCATACAGGTGACAATATCGTAGGATTCCGGCTGCTCGGCAGCCATCTGCTCGGCAGGAATGCGTTTATAATCAACCTCAAGACCGGATTCCAATAGATGCAGTCGAGCCACCTCCAGCGGCGCTTCACCCATATCAATCCCGCTGACATCTGCGCCACGCTGCACCATGCTTTCAGCAAGAATACCGCCGCCGCAGCCGACATCCAGAACCTTCTTGCCAGCCAGTTTTGCAGCTTGATCAATAAAGTCCAGACGCAACGGATTGATCTCATGCAGCGGCTTGAACTCACTGTTGGGGTCCCACCAACGATGGGCAAGCTCTTCAAACTTCCTGATTTCAGCTTTATCAACATTGATGGCGCGATTGGTCATGATCGTTACTGCCTGTGCCTGAAAAAGGCGGAATTATACCCGCTTGCAGAGGTCATTAATATTGTTCGGGCAGTGTTTTGATATAAGCAATAATATCGGATAGCTTGCCTAAAATCTCCTCTTCCGAAAAGACGGGCATATAGCTCTTGTCCCAGCGGTCAATATTGGTCACATAGGCCTTAACACTGTCATAAGTAAGGGTTTTAGCTATTTCTGGAGAGCCAATAGGCGTCGGTTTATTCAGCGCTTTGGCTGCCATCCACCCTTTGCCATCACCTCTCTTGCCGTGGCATCCAGAGCAGTACCTCAAGAAATAGATCCGGCCTCTCTCAAGCGGGTCATTGTTAAAGCGTTGAAGACGCTCAGTGGGCGTAGGGCCGTCAAGCGGGCCTTTGTCCACAGCCAGTGTGCGTACATAGGCGATAATGGCTGTGATTTTATTATTATCCAGATTGGATCGCCAGCCAGGCATCTGCAGGTAGGGGTATTTCTCTTCGCCATAAGCAACGCGGCTGATGATCTCCTCGTCTGAGAGCAGAGACATATAGGCCTTGTTTGAAAGATCACCTGTTGGAACGCCACTTAGATTGGCCGCTGGAGCATCTGTTCCAGAACCATCATAACCGTGGCAATAGATACAAAAAGAGTTGAATAATCGCTTGCCCGCCTCAACCAGCATGGGGTTTTCAAGGCTTGTGGACTGAGCATAAACAGCACTGCTGATAAAGAGGGAGATGACAGTGAGTGCTGCTTTGGAGTACCTGTTCATATTTTGACCCCTTAAGATATTGCCAGTGGCACGATGATTTAGATTATGGGGGGCAGCAATCCCATTGGGAACTCTCTGCACCTCTTTATTCCCAATCATTTTTATCAAGATTATAGGACATACCTTCTGAAATCAATTGCAAGGACAGTTACCTGATGCCTGGAGACTGTCCGAGAATAGAGATCGCACAGGCTATTTAACATAATATACATTATGCGCAATTACCGCCAGAAACCCTATACTTGGAAAAATTCTCACTTCCATGGAGCCGCTTTCCGGCAATAAACCGCATAGGACATTCAAAGCCGAATATCCCTTAAACTACCTAGCTCTTAAAAACAATGGGTTACAAGCCACGCTCTGAGCAACCACAAAAAACATGACTCTAATGAAAATAACACGTTACATTACATCCCTGCCTTTACTACAGACTTATGGGTAATGGGCAGACCTAGCTGACTTAAGCTGGTCTACAGGGAAAGGTTTCCACTCGGCTTTGGGTTGACAGATTTAAAGTAATGCATGAACTTATTTTGCCTTCACTCCATTGGCAACTTTTGCAACCAGTATGCCAGCCAGCATGCCAGAGGCGTGTCCAATCCATGAGATATGCGGCCTGATGTCTGCCAAACCTATGATGAGCCCGCCATACAGAGCGAGGGTTACGGTTGCCAGAATGATATTTTTAGCCGAACGCGAGTAGTAGGCATCCGCCAGCAGATAGGCCCAGTAACCAAATACAACACCACTGGCACCGGCATGATAGGCTGTTGATCCAAAACCCCAGGTTCCCAGCCCGCCCACAATAACCAGCAGGAGCGTCACCTCCCAAAACAGCAGCCGCCCTTTGCTTTGAATCAACCAACCCAGCAGCAGGAATGGCACAGAATTGCCCAGCAGGTGCCAAAACCCATGGTGTATCCAGGGCGCAAGCATGATCTGCCATAACCCTTCTGCGGTACGTGGCAGAATGCCGTAGCTGCCAAGCTCTAATCCCAGAAAGCTCTGCGCACCCTGCACCACCCACATCAACAGCAGCAGGTAGAGTGCATCAGGTATTATGGATTTAGACATGCCTGAACCTGCTGTTCCGTTACGGCTTGCCCATCATTGAGCAGGGTAATAATGGCATCACCACTGCACATGGCCGTGGGGTTCGGGTTGCATCTCACCTCACCGTCTATCACATAGGCCATCGGTATTCCTGCGCCTGAAGTGACAAACCGGCAGATCAGCTCCTGCCAGCACTGATCCTGAAAGTGGAGATCAAAACGGTGCATGTGGGCATTGTCATGGGTGAAGAAATCTTCCAATACCTCTTCGGTTCCGGGTGCAACCAGGGAGCGCACCAGAAACCCCGGATAGGCGCGGATGGGGCGCACCACAATATTCGCTCCGGCTCTTTGCAGGCGCTTTCTGTTATCATCGTTGATTGCCTCTGCCAAAACCATGGCATTGGTGCCAATCTCTTGAATACGATCCAGCACATCAAAAGTCAGGCTGTCAGACTGCGGATCAGTATGATCACCGGCAATGACTATGATGTACTTTGCATCTGATACATTTACTGCACACAGATTCTCTGAGTTTTCGGCACTGCCTGAGAAATGGACAACACCCAGTGCGGCAATCTCTTTTGGCAATGTCTCATTAAACTTGTTTGTCAACATCTGAACTGGATATTCAGACAGTGCTGGCGTCATTCTAATCTGCTGTAGCAGTTTGCGCAGATAATTATCAGAATCAATAGCCGGGGTATTTATTATCAGGATATGATCTTTCATGTTCCATCTCCATCTGCCATATTTCTTTTCTGCACTGACCCACAATTTATGCTCAATAAACTCTGTAAAAACATGAGCTAAGATAGAGATCCCCAATGCATAGAGGAAAATGACCGTAATTAAGCGTCCACCTGCGGTACTTGGGCTTATATCACCATAACCTACCGTGGTAATGGTTGTTACACCCATCCACAATGCATCACCCAATGACTGCCCCTCAAAAAACATCATGCCTGCTGTATTAATAAGGACAAGCAGAAACAGCAGGGCGACCAGTTTTAACAGTCGCACAGAAAAGTCAGGCGTATAATGACGGGTGTATTTACTGTAGCGACGCTGCCTCCAGCGTCTATTCAGTAAGCGTGGAATGATCAAGGGGAATCATCCTTGGTTTTATAAAACCGATTCACCTCCTCTATGACCTGGTTTTTAATTGCTGCCTCGTCCGCCACATCCAGATTATAGTGCTGCGCTAACTGAGTCAGCTCATCTTTGTTAAAGGATAACCCAACGCGAGGGCGCTGTACTTTCACATAGGGCAGCCCAATGATTTTGCGGATGATGTCACTGGGGACTATGGATGCATCTGCAGCATCATGACGAATCTTTCGCAGAACATCCTGTTGAAAGGTGAAGTGCATCTGCAATTTCTTGAGGGCGCTCTTCTCTTTGGCCCATCGGTTGTTTGCACTACTGCTCACTTGGCCACATTTCCTCTATAACATCAACGGGAGAGAGCACCACCAGCGAGACATCAGTATCGCCATCACCCCATACCTCAACAGAGAGACAGCGCGTATCTACATTGCCAATACATTCGTGGTAACGCAGCTCTTCACCCTCATCATCTTCAGGCACCACGCCGCCACAATCACGATTATAGTAATAGGCTTCGCCCTCTTTCATGCGCTGGGTATAGCGGTCAGCAAGCCAGCTTGCCAGCTCTGCTGGTTTCTCTTTTACCGTTAGCGTGGCAAAGTCGTCGCCCCAGAGTTCTGAAAACTCATCTTCATCAAACAGGGTAAACAACTTTGATTCTGGCAATTTTATAGAGAAGCAGAGCAGCGGATCACCATCATTATCATCAATTGAAAGATAGTAGGTTTTGTCATCTTCGCTGCGCAGAGTCAGCTCTTTGGTGACCTCTGTTTCAGAGTATTGATAGCCGCCTACTTTGGTCACTTCCAACTGCTGACCTTGCAGCTCATCTGGCAGGGATCGGCGTTGCTTAAAAGCGACGATGTCACCTGTTTGCAGCTGACCTGGATCAGTCAGTGTTCGTGGTGCATCATCACCAAAGAATTTTTTAAACATTTACCCACCTAAAAGAGGCAAAGGCACCTTTCGGTGCCTTATCAATGTGATTAACCTGCTTTCTGTTTCGCTTTAAGCTTTTCAAGAATAGAGCTTTTATTAGACCCCGCAGAGCCGCCAATGCCACCCTGCTTTAGCCGCGCATCAAGGTCATCACCCTGTTCTTGTTTATCCATCCACTCGCCCGCTTCCATGTTGTCGCGCCAATTTTGCTGTTTGGCTTTGACGCGATCCAGTGCCTTGGATACACGGTGCTGACTGGAGCTGGTAGCTGCGACATTATCAGAGATGCTGGTTGTCGCCTTTTGAACCTCTTTTATGGTCTTGACCTTCTCCAGATCACGTTTGTTTTTCTGGATGATCTTTTCACGTGAACGCACCAGCTTATTAATCGCATTCACTTCACTCTCAAGCGAGCTGTGCTCTGCCACTTTGTCATCACGCTCGGCAGCGATCTCTTCCAGCCGTTCCGCTACCTCTTCAGCCAGTGACTCTTGACCCGCATTCAGTGCCTCAATGGCCTTGGCTTCGTAGTCATCATAGTCTCTGTTCAAGCTATTGATTTCACGTTTTAATTTGATTTCAGAGCCTTTTAGCCGGGTCAGGCTCTGTTTGGCTTTAGCGATGGCTGTTTCTGCATCACGGACCTCCTGCTCTAGAATGCGTATGGCGTTGGCATCAACAATAGCCTCACCCGCCTCGCTGGCACCGCCACGTATGGCGGTAAAAATATCTTTTAAAATACTCATAAAAAACCTCTGGTTATGCGAGTAATGATTGGATGGCGTCTAACACATCAATGGTGTTTTCTGCCTGAATTTCCAATTCATGAACAATGATTTCAAAATGTGTGCCTAGGGCGATGGCACCAAACAGGATATAGGTATCATCCTGCAGGCCAAAAGCACTCAGTGGTACAGCTGGAGCAAGCTGCAGTAGCATTTTATTGAGATTATCAACCTCACCAGCAACCACCTCTGCCACATTAAACAGCGGGGTAACCGCCAGCAGTTGTGTCTCGGTCAGTGCCAGGTGGATTGGAAACTCATCATTATTTGAACAGACAACCTCTAGTACGCCATTCTCCAGCAACAGGGCATCAAAGGATGTCCCTTCATCTGTAGTATGGTCGTTTAGTCTAAATGCCAGCTCTTCAAGCGTAATGGTCATACTGTACTCCCGTGTCATGTTGGCCGCCATAATATGGCAACTGCGGTAGAAGATATGTCATATTATGACATGTGTCAAATTTAATTATTCGTCTCATCCCTGAGACTCACCTTTGCAGGACTTACGTGATGGATTGCTCCTGGCAATTTATTTTCCTGGTTTGCAAAAAAAACTCCATCCTGTTTCGCCCAGGCCTGGTAGTGGTATTGATAAACCTGGTGGCTTCCCAGGCGATTTATCTCAATGTCTTCAGTATCATCAAAATAGGATGGTGCAAATATAAATGCAGCATCCAGAGCCTCCTTTGAGAGCCACCCATTGGCTACCGGCAGCTCTTTAACCTGGGCAATCCGTTGTGATGCTGTCAGCCCCCAGATGGTGCCAATGGTCCAGCCCCACTCCCCAAAGGTCGGCACATTGGTGTGATATTGTTCAGTTTTATAGCCCGCAGCCTGCATGGTTTTACCAATAGAAATAAAGGCTTTTTTTGCATGATAGGGGGATGTTGACTGTACTGCAATCGCGCCATCACCCGAAAGCAGCTCTTTCAGCCTGGCGTAAAAAAAGTCCGAGTAGAGCTTGTTCAGATCTGGGTGACTGGGGTCGGGCAGGTCAATGATGATCGTATCAAAGTGGCGTCGCTCAGTGACCAGCCGCTCTACCTCGATAAAGGCATCACCCACAATGATGCTGACCCTTGGGTCATTAAAGGCATTGTGATTGAGATCCAGCAGGATCTGTCTGACATCAGCAGGCAGTTCTGGGTCATCCCCCTTAAAGAGGTTGACCATGGCCTCATCCAGCTCGATCAGCGTAACCTGCTTGGGGTTCCAGCGCAGAATATCCCGCACCGCCATGCCATCACCGCCACCAATCACCAGCACCTGGTCATGTCGGGCAGAGGCAAGCAGTGCAGGATAAGTCAGATAGCTGTGGTAGATGTTCTCATCACTGCTGGAAAACTGCAGCCGCCCATTGATGTAGAGACTCAGCAGGCTCGGCAGCCCCTGTCCTACATGGCGGCTGGTCAGCGTAATGTGCTGGTAGGGGGTTACCTTGCTATAGATGGGGGTGTCTTTGAATAGGGTGTAGTTCATCTGCAAAACCCACCCGCTGCCGCTAAAGGCCAGCACGGCTAATACAACAGCCAGCCCGGCATGTGCCGCCCACAACCGGACAGGCCGGGTGATTTCTGATTGATAACGCCAGAGAAACCCCAGCCCTATCAGCAGATTAACCGCAGCAGTCCCTACCGCTGCCACCATGATAGGGATATTGAGACAGAACCCGACCCAGATCGCTGCGCCAATGCCTGCACCAATGTAGTCCGCACCATAAATGGTGCCGACGTTATGCGCCAGATGCCTGCCGTGGATCTGCTCGCGAATTCGTGCGATCAGTGGAATCTCCATGCCGATCATGGTTCCCAATATAAATCCGGCAACAAAGGGGGTGTAGAAGGCGAGATTTTGCAGCAGCGTGATAAAACCGCCATCGGTGGTGATCGAGGGGTGCAGCCCATAGATCTGCTGCAGCCATTCAGGCAGGGTGTAGGTGAAGGCGATCATCCCCGCCATCAACAGAATGGAGCAGGCACCCAGCAGGCCGATACCGACTTCAAGCCAGGCAAAGCCGGTAAAGGGGCATTTGATCCAGCGTGCCAGAAAGGCACCAACGCCCATTGCCACAATCATAATGCCGATCATGGCGTAGATGGTGGTTTCTACTGCGCCAAGGATACGTCCCGCATAATGAGCCAGCAGATATTGATAGATCAGCCCACACCCTGCCAAGATCAGCATACCGCCAATCAGTAACAGATCATGCCAAAACAGCTGCCGGGAAGGCAGCTGGATCGCTTTATCCAAGCAGGGAACTCACAATCAGCCCTATGGCGATAAACAGCGTGGCCTCAATAGAAGCTACACCGATATTCTGCTGCTCATCCACCTCTTCAACCACATCGATATTAAGCAGTACGGCACGACGGGCAAGTGCTGCAAGCCCACTGATAAGAACGGTGATCACCAGCGCCACAAACAGCCAGTTAAAGCTTAACCCAATTAACCCAAAGGATTTATAGGCCAGCAGGCCAGAAGCCGCCTTAACTGCAAAGGCTGCGCTCAGGAGATGCCCCATGTAACGGATGGCCAGCGCACTGTTACCCTTCTCAAGTGCAGTTTGCAGCACTTCGCCGTTGTGCCGTTTTGCATATATCCGCCCACGTAGCCAGGTGACGCCCAACAATACAACCTGCGCCACAAAGAAGATCAGAACCACTGAAAATACGCCAACCCATGAGTCCGTCTCAACCCAATGTGTGATGGTATTAATGATCAAGCCCAATGCAATCAGGTTGGCTGCCTGTACGATACCGGCTGCAATGTTGTTTTCATGCACCTGCTGTTTCAGTGAGAACCGGTGAAAGATCACCTGGTCATTGATGACCGTCCCCACTTTCAACAGCACAATGCCTACGATGGCATAGGCGGCTACATTCCAGGCTTCCGCCAGCAAACCATCAGCCGCCTCTCCACTGACTGCGCCTGCCAGCACCAGTGCCAGCGCCAGGGTTCCGCCAGCCACCGAGATACCAAAGGCATAGTTATCCCGCGTTGCCAGTTCAGTGGTTGTATCCACACCTGCCAGCAGCCCCTGGAGATAGCGCAATGTACAGATAGCGCCAACTGCGATAAGCAGGTTTATAGCGAGGATGCCGATCGTCAGCCATGGTGAAAAATCATCATTCATTTTACTTCTCCAGTACTCATTTATTTTCCGCCACTAAAGCTGCGGCTGGTGCGTGAATATGAACTGCGTGCAGTTGATTGATTGGAACGACTTCTGGCAAACTTGCTCGGTGTTTTAAAGTTGCTGCGTTTGCTTTTACTCGAAAATTTATTGGCAGATTTAATCGAGCTCCGCTTGGCTGTGGCCGATGCCCCTGCTCTGGTTTTGGCATAGGGACTCTTGAACGACTTGCCGCTTTTTTGAAATTTCTGTTTTGCTTTGGTCGCCTGAGCCTGCTGGCTTTTGCGCTGTGATGGCGAGGTGTAGTAGTTGCGCCCATAGTCACTGTAGTAGCTATATCCACGATTACCGGCCCAGTTGCCGTAGTAGATGGGGGAGCGAAACAAATTGCTGAACATGGCATACATGCCATACCACTCCCAGAAAGAGCGCCCCTGGCTGTTCTCCTTCCATTGGCCATAATTGGGATTGCCAACCAACTGGCTGCCCGCCCCATAATCACCACTCTTATTGATCCGAAGGGCGGCCTCTTTACTCATCGCCTCCACACGCGCCAGCTTCCCATTGGACATATCAGCCAGCACATTGATGGGATCGGTCAGCATCATGCCAAACAGCGCGGGATCTGCCGCCACCTGAATGGCATTAAACTCCTGTTGCAGCTGAGCCACAGCTTGCTTGCCGCCCTTAACTGCTTGTGGGATCGCCTTGTTCACGCTCTCCAGTCGCTCTTTCAGCGCTCTGACGATGGGGCCATTTACTGTTGCATCCATTGCCAATGCATCAACAATTGCTGCTAAATCCGGCGAATCCCTCTTCACTACCTCCGCATAAGACTTCAGCAACTTAACATTTCGAATAGACTGATTGTTGATTTTGACGGTAAGCCGCTTTAGTTCAGCGGCAGCTTCAGATGCCCCTGCCTGAAGCGACTTTTGCCACAGCTCTTTATCTGAAGTACACCCGCTTAGCCCTAACTGGACAAGCAAGAGGATGCCAATCATCGAGATAATTCTCATAGTTCTCCCGTAGATCATCATGAGTTTTGTATCATCAATTTTACCCAACACCAAAGGTATCAGGATAAGTAGAAGCAACGGGAGGGTTTGGTGTAACACCCCCCGCATTAAAAGGCAGACCACGGTCAATGCTTTTTACCGAAGTCACAGCATCCGGACAGGCCGCAGAGATCTTCTCAGCAGCCTGCAGTGGCTTGCAGTCACCGCACATAAACACATCGAAGGCTGCATAATCGTGTTCGGGCCAAGTGTGCACCGTAATGTGCGATTCAGCCAACAGCACCACCCCGGTGATCCCCCTTCCTGCACCAAAGGGGTGAAAATGAGCCTGTAGCACAGAGGCGCCACCCGCTTTAGCAGCACTCACAAGCAGCGCCTCCAACTCTTGCTCATTGAGGTGGGCGTGCCGACCCTGGCACTCAATAATCAGATGACAGCCAATATTCAACAGTTACCTCTCTTTTAAAATCTATGAGCGCCATAATTCTGAAACCCGCAGCTGGACGGAAAGGAGTGTAGGCTTGATGAGAGTGCATAGCACCAACAATAGACGCTTTAGGCGAAGCGCAATAACGTAGGCATTTCGGTACGCCACAGGGTATAGCTAACCAGATGTTTGTCAATCAATCAATAAACTTTGCTATTCATCCAAAAGGACCATGGCGTAGCTGGCAATGCCCTCCCCTCGCCCGGCAAACCCCATGCCCTCAGTGGTCGTAGCCTTGATATTGATCCGGGATTCAGCAACCTGAAGGTCAGCGGCAAGACGCTTCTGCATAGTGGGAATATGCGGTGCAAGTTTAGGAGCCTGCGCCACAATGGTGCAGTCCATATTATGCACCTGCAACCCCATTCCGTGCAGCAGATCCACCACCCTGCGGAGCAGAATGCGACTATCAATGTCTTTGAATTCTTCACTGCTATCCGGAAAATGGCGACCAATATCACCCTGCCCCGCAGCACCCAGCAGGGCATCACACAGAGCATGGATCAGCACATCGCCGTCAGAATGCGCCGCAAGCCCCAGGTCATACTCTACCTCAACCCCGCCCAACATCAGTCGCCGATCAGCCGCAAAGCGGTGAGCATCATAACCTTGTCCGATGCGCATATTTTTCACCTGTGATTTAAAATGCAGGAGGGGATTATCCTTAAAAACCCCCAGGGTTGCATCACTGTTGTTCGTGCCCAGGCCTTCTATAGCATCTCTACCAGCACCTCTGCCAGAGCACGAGCCCCAATAGTCACCTGCCTGTCTCTTCAGCATGCTATGAAATTGTAGTTTTAATAGAAATTTAAGCATAAATGAAAATATATGGCGATAATTGTTAACATTAGTTGACATAAATGCATCGCAGGGATAACCTACCTCCATACTTGGTTATTAACCTTCTGGAGCTACCCTTATGCAAATCGAATCTATTATGATGTTAATCCCGGCCATTCAGGTTGCCATTGTTGCCGCAGCTATAGCCGCCTCTGGTTACTTGATGATCTCTCACATATTCACCAAGGTTCAGCGACACTTTAGCAGCTGACCTATTGGCCGAGCCTCGAAGCAGAGGCTCCCATTGAATAGAGCAACCCTGATCAGGGTTGCTCTATTTTTGTTTGTCTTGTGGAAAATGCTTACCGATTATTTTGCTGTGGCAAAAAAAAAGCAAAGCAAAAACACTATTTTGCTTTGCTATAAAACGCCATTAAAGGCGATCTGTAGGAGTTACCAAGGGGGAAATAGGCACTACCTCCAGCACAGATTTTTCAGGTTAAACCATTACGAGAACTTCTTGCCTGTCAGGCGAGCAATGGTGTAAGAAACCAGCTGGTAGCCGACATATGTAATAGCGGCAACAACAATACCAACCTGGATGGCGGGGAGCAGTAAAAGAATGCTTTGAATAGTCATAATCGTCTCTCCATTTGCATCAAAGTAATAACTGAGTATGTTGGTAGGTTATTATTGCTGAGTATTTTTGTCAAGTATTATTTTGAGTCCTTCTGCTCCAGATCCATACCAGAACTCCAAACGAGGCTTGCATCGAAATCTGGGTCTATGCCATATCGAGTGGTTCAATGAATAGACACAGAGACCACGGAGGCCACAGAGCATGAAGGAGTGTAGTAAGGAGCTGTCAGAAACAGTGATACCTAAATCCTGCAATCCTACTGAATCAATAATAGTATAATTATATACTTATCATGCGGTTACCACTTAAATCACACCGAATGATGAGTCATTATTTTCATGAGTAAAAACAGCAGAAATACTTCCTCAAAAGCACGCCAAAAACCAGCAAAAGTCCATTTTGACCGCACAGGCAAAAATATGACCAGCAAGGC
>JAKISI010000061.1 GCA_021648685.1 Candidatus Polarisedimenticolaceae bacterium | reverse complement strand
TGTACGATGCACCTCAATAGCACAATCTATCACTGTTTCTGACAGCTCCTTGCTACACTCCTTCATGCTCTGTGGCCTCCGTGGTCTCTGTGTCTATTCATTGAACCACTCGATATGGCATAGACCCAATAATATCCCCTCCCCACACGCCACCCTCTGGCTCCCATGCGCTGCATGGGGACATAGCCGGTGTGTCGAGAGGGGCAATCGTGGAGACGCAATACCTGATTGCCCTCTTTCATCCGGGCTACCTTGCTTTTTTTCAGCTATCCTCTCTTTTCGCCAATTGTGGGCAAATGCAATAGACTGCCCTACCCGTTAGCCAACAATGAAATGGAGCCCCCATGCCGCAGAAAATGACCACAACCACCAAGATCCTCATCTGGATGGTCTGCGGGCTGGTGCTCGGCAGCCTGATCAATGCCTTCGCCTCTGATGTGGGCTTTATTCAGGAATATCTGGTCAACGGTCTGTTCCATGTCGTTGGCGCGATGTTCATCAGCGCCCTGAAGATGCTGGTAGTGCCGCTGGTCACCTTTTCGCTGATCTGCGGCGTCTGTGGCATTGGTGATGTCAACACCCTGGGCCGGGTGGGGCTCAAGGCCTTTCTGCTCTTCATGCTGACCACCGCCCTGGCCATCACCCTGGCCATCACCATAGCCGTGCTGGTGGGGCCGGGCGAGGGCTTCGATATGGGTACGGTGGCACAGAGCGAATTCACTGCTCCGCCTGCACCGCCACTGAGTCAGGTGATCATTGACCTCATTCCGAGCAATCCTGTGGCCGCCTACGCCAATGGCAACATGCTGCAGATCATTTTCTTCACCATCCTGTTCGCCATCTGTGTATTGATGGTGGGCAAGCCGGGGCAACCCATTGCTGAGGGGGCCGAACGTCTGAATGCAGTAATGATGCAGGTGGTGACGGTGGTAATGCATATCGCCCCCATCGGTGTTTTTGCCCTGATGGCCAAGACCTTCTCCCAGCAAGGCCTGGGGATGATCCTGCCGATGATCAGCTACTTTGGCGTGGTGGCGGTGGTGCTGCTGCTCCATGCGACGGGAACTCTGATGCTGCTGCTGAAACTGCTGGGGCGGGTCAGCCCTTTGATCTTCATGCGCAAGATGCGCGCAGTGCAGGTGTTTGCCTTCAGCACCTCCAGCTCCAATGCCACCATCCCGGTGACCCTGCGCACCACAGAGAAGCGTCTGGGGGTAGATAACTCCACGGCCTCCTTCGTGGTGCCTTTCGGTGCCACCATCAATATGGATGGCACCGCCATCATGCAGGGTGTGGCCACGGTATTTATCGCCAATGTCTACGGCATCGAGCTGGGGATTACCGGCTATCTCACGGTCATCGGCATGGCGGTGCTTGCCTCTATCGGCACCGCTGGCGTACCTGGCGTGGGGTTGATTATGCTGGCGATGGTGTTCAATCAGGTGGGGCTGCCGGTGGAGGGGATCGCGCTCATCATGGGGGTGGATCGGCTGCTGGATATGATGCGCACTGCGGTCAATGTGACCGGTGATGCAGCGGTGACCACCATCGTCGCACGGAGTGAGAATGAAGTGGATATGGATATCTTCAACGACCCTGATGCGGGTATCGTGGAGGAGGTGCATCTTCCCCATGGACGACCGCACGAGCAGGCCGGTCAGGCTTGATTATTTTGGAGCCTTTCTTGCCTGTAAGGCTTGTCGCATCTGCATGATCAATTAAGGCAACGTAATATGAATGAGAAAAAAGAGGATCTTGTCGAACCGGGTCACGATCTGGCAAAAGAGCACAATGACCCTTTTATTGAGTCGCTGCACTGCATTATCCGTTTTGCAGTAAAGATACTGGCGGCGCTCATGGTGTTGGTTATCGTCTGGGGTATAGGCGATGTCATCTATGTGCTCTATCAGCGCATTACCGCCCCACCCTTTCTGCTTCTGAGCATCAACGATATTCTGGCGACATTTGGGGCTTTTCTGGCGGTGCTGATCGCCATTGAGATATTTATAAATATCTCAATGTATCTGAAAACAGATGTTATCCCTGTCCGACTGGTCGTTGCCACCGCCCTGATGGCGATCTCTCGTAAAGTGATTATTTTTGACTTCGAAAATATAACACCGCCCTTTATCCTTTCAACCGCAGCCGTTGTGCTTGCCCTTGGAGTCACCTATTGGCTCATCTCAAAAAACAGCTGAGGAGCTACCCACTGGCATTGGAGAGAGAGGCGATCTATCCCGCTCTCTGCAACAGCGCTGCAAACGCTTCCGCCGGAACCGGCCGACTATAGAGATACCCCTGATAGAGGTCACATTTGTGCTTCGTCAGAAACAGCAGTTGCTCATCTGTCTCTACCCCCTCTGCAACCACCCGGAATCCCATACGCGAACTCATTACCAGGATGGACTCTACAATAGCGGCATCGTTGGGGTCAGTGGCAATGTCCCGCACAAAGGACTGGTCGATCTTGAGGGTATCCAGCGGCAGCTGCTTCAGGTAGGCAAGAGAGGAGTAGCCGGTTCCAAAGTCGTCGATTGAAAACTGGAAACCACAGGCCTTCAGCTCTCTCATCTTTCCAGCCACGTCATCAATATTCTTTACCAGCAGATTTTCTGTCAGCTCCAGGTAGAGTCTGGTTGGGTCAACCTCTGCTGCCTCTACCGCACTGATCAGCTTCGATACGAAATCAGCCTGTTGGAACTGACGGGGGCTGATATTGATGGATATACGGCCATAATCCAGGTGCGGTGTCTTTGTCTCCCATTCCCGCATCTGACGACAGGCCTCATGAATCACCCAGCTGCCAAGATCCAGTATCAGCCCGGTCTCTTCAGCCACACCGATAAACTCAAGGGGGAAAACAACTCCCCGCTCTGGATGTTGCCAGCGCAACAGCGCCTCAGCACCAACAATGCGGCCTGGCTGCCGGATATCAATAATGGGTTGGTAATAGAGCAGAAATTCGCCAAACTCCAAGGCTCGATGCAGGGCATGCTCGGCATCCAAACGCTTTTCCGCAGTATGTTGCATACTGGGCAGGAAGAATTGAGAGCAGTTTCCTCCCGCCTCTTTGGCACGGTACATTGCCACATCCGCCTGTTGCAACACCTCATTGGCATTTTTGGATTCATGTGAAAACAGGGCGATCCCGATACTGGCAGAGGCATAGAGCTCACGGGCATCGACCCTGTATGGCTGAGCCAGTGCCTCCAATATTTTTTCTGTAATGGTCTGAACCTCAGTCAGCACGGCCTCGGCATCTGAGTCCAGCTCTGCCAGCAGTACCACAAACTCATCCCCTCCCAGCCTGGCCACTGTATCCTCACTCCGAAGCACCGCCTGAAGAGATTGGCCCACTTCTCGCAGCAGCTGATCACCCACGCTATGCCCCAGAGAGTCATTAATGGTCTTGAAGCGATCCAGATCAATAAACAGCACGGCGCCTGTATGATCATGGCGCTTCGCAGTCTCCAGCCGTTGATTCAGACGATCTATGAATAATGCCCGGTTGGGCAGCCCGGTCAAGATGTCATGCAGTGCAGAGTAGCGCATCTGCTGCTCTTGGTGTCGCAGCAGGTAGTAGCCCAGCAGCAGCCCCAGCACACCCCCAAGCCATAACAGGAAATGCCAAATACCAAGCTGATAATTCTGCTTCTCTGATTCTGCCAGTAACGCCCCCATGGGCACGGAGACGCTAATGCCTCCCAGCACATCACCCACCTGGTATCCTTGATGGCCATGGCAATCCATGCAGGACGCCTTCGCCATACGCGGCCGCATCAATCGGAGATAGTCACCACCATCACCAGTAAAGACACCGACCCATTGGCTTGCACCTTTTTGAAATGCCTGCAGTGCCTCCCTCTCCCACGCATCGGGGGCGTTCTCTGGCCGCAGTGGTTTCAGGCTGGTTACATGGCCACGGATACCTTCTGGAAAAGCAGCCGCCTCCTGGTCATGAGCCAGACGGGTAAAGTAGGAGGAGTTAACAAGGGTCAGTTTGCGGCCCTCCCCGGTCGTCACATCACGATGCGGGATATGAGCCAGATATGGATTAGGCTTGATGCCCTGATCGGTTGGCATATAGACACCACCGACAGAGGAGACCAGCTGGCGGTAGATCATATCCTTGCCTATAGCCGCTTCTGCTCGAAACAGCGCCTGATCTGCTGCGGTATCGCGATTGTTATGGAGATTCCAGGCCATGGATGCCAAAAACACCAGGCACCAGACAGTACCCAGCACCATTACCCAGGGCAATAAATGGGATTTCTTAAGGGAGCCATCTGCCGGTGAGGCAGGTTTCAGGAATGAAGCATTGCTATCCTGCATCACTATATCCAGTCCAATGAGCTGCTTGCAAAATACGGTAATCGTGCGGCTTTATGAGCCATTGCAGCTAAAAATGAGGATGGCGCCCCTCCCTGGCGGTGAAGTTTATTTGTAGGCAAAAACCAGGAAAGCCGGGGAATGTGTTGCTTGCAAGGGGTATTATCGCAATATTGATCAACTATTCAACCTCATGCTTTTATCACAGCACTTCACCGGCCGGATAACATGGCGTAGAGTGTCAGTTATCACTCCTCTGCACGGCGAGTAAAACCAGCGACTGTAGGATGAACGAGATGGAAAAAGAGGTTC
Source organism: Candidatus Polarisedimenticolaceae bacterium (assembly GCA_021648685.1). Classification (GTDB taxonomy): domain Bacteria; phylum Pseudomonadota; class Gammaproteobacteria; order Chromatiales; family Chromatiaceae; genus WFXD01. The sequence continues at coordinate 11,970 of JAKISI010000061.1, read as the reverse complement.
CGCACCTGTTAGGGGCCAGAACCGAGGGGCTCATTTTTCCCGAATGGGTGGCACATGGCCTGGAATTTATCATCGCGTCTTTTGTTGCCATTGCACTGGTCACAATACTTACGGTTATCGTTCTATTCATCGTTGACATCACCCAGCGCCGTAATGCAATCCGGCATAACTACCCCGTAGTGGGGCGCTTTCGCTATCTTTTCAGCAAGGCGGGGGAGTTCTTCCGGCAATATTTCTTCGCCATGGATCGGGAGGAGATGCCCTTTAACCGGGCCGAGCGGGAGTGGGTCGAACGCGCCGCAAACGGGGAAGATAATACCGTAGCCTTCGGCTCCACCAAAAACCTGAATATTGAAGGCACGCCAATTTTTTTAAGCTGTCCCTTCCCTGCGGTGGAAGCCAACAGCGCCAAAACCCTGCCCATGGTGATCGGCTCCCACTGCCGCCACCCCTATCATGCCCCCTCCATTGTTAACATATCAGGAATGAGCTTTGGCGCACTCTCCGCACCTGCAGTGCAAGCGCTCTCCCATGGCGCAAAGATGGCGGGCTGCTGGCTGAATACAGGCGAAGGTGGCTTGACTCCCCACCATCTTGAAGGGGGCTGTGACCTCGTTTTTCAGATTGGAACAGCCAAATATGGCGTACGCCACCCGGATGGCCGCCTGAATGAGGAGAGACTGCGGGAGATCGCTGCCCGGCCAGAGGTAAAACTGTTTGAGATCAAACTCAGCCAGGGTGCCAAGCCGGGGCGGGGCGGCATTTTACCTGCGGCCAAGATCACCCCTGAAGTGGCCGAAATACGCGGCATCCGCCAGGGTGAAGACTCCATCTCACCCAACCGGCACCCAGAGATCGGCAACGTGCAACAGCTGCTGGATTTCATTGCCCGGGTTCGTCAGGTGACGGGTAAACCTGTGGGCTTTAAAACCGTGATCGGCAGCTGTGACTGGCTGGATGAGCTCTGCCGGGAGATCAACCGGCGCGGCATCGAGAGCGCTCCCGATTTCATCACAGTGGATGGGGGTGACGGGGGCAGCGGTGCCGCACCCATGCCGCTGATGGACAGTGTTGGCCTGCCGCTGAGAGAGGCGCTGCCTCTGGTGGCCGACAGGCTGATTAAACACGGACTCAAACAGCGGATACGCCTGATCGCTTCGGGGAAGCTGATCACACCCGTCAATATCGCCTGGGGGCTTTGTGCCGGGGCGGATTTTGTCAATGTCGCACGCGGCTTTATGTTTGCACTGGGTTGCATTCAGGCACTCAAGTGCAATAAAAATATCTGCCCAACCGGAATCACCAGCCACAATCCCAGACTTCAGGCAGGGCTTGACCCGCAGGTAAAATCCATCCGGGTAGCCAACTACTGCCGGGATATTGTGCATGAGGTGGAGATGATCGCCCACGCCTGCGGTGTACCAGAGCCACGCGCCCTGTGTCGCTGCCATGTACGGATTGTGGGCGGCGACGGCCTCTCCCGACCCATGGATCAGCTCTATCCATCTGCGGAGATCCATGAAAAAGAGGGATAAAAATGGTATCGGGTCACTGCTGACCATCAATGCGGGCAGCTCCTCTCTGCGCTTGAGCCTGTTCGAGCAGCACCGCAAAGGTTTGGTACAGTTGGCCAAGGTACGCCACGATCTGGTCAACGGGCAGGCAGTATCAGTATCGTTGTTGGACGACTTCATCGCCTCGTTTGATGCCACCAGGATCACACTGGTTGTGCATCGGGTAGTTCACGGCGGCAGACGGCTCACCAGCCCGTGCCGGATCGATGCCCGCATAGAGGCCGAGATCGAACGGCTGATACCGCTGGCACCCCTGCACAACCCCTCTGCCCTGGCCTGGATTCGGCTGACTCGCCAGCTGCTGGGCGAAGAGCTGCCCCAGATGGCGGTATTCGACACTGCATTTTACCGATCATTGCCAGAGGTCGCAGCCACCTACGCGCTGCCACGCAGACTGTGCCGGGATCATGCCATCCGCCGCTACGGTTTTCATGGCATTGCCCACCGCGCCCTCTGGAATCGCTGGCGGGAGATCAGGCCGGAGATTAAGGATGGTGGCCGGGTTATCTCTCTCCAGCTTGGGGCAGGCTGCTCCATTACCGCAATCGACCGGGGTGTGCCGGTGGATACCTCCATGGGCTTTTCACCACTGGAGGGGCTGGTGATGGCGACCCGTTCGGGTGACCTCGACCCCACACTCATCACCTATCTGCAACAGGAGGCCGGGCTAAGCACAGCAGAGACAGAGCAGCTGTTGAACAAACAGAGCGGTCTGCTCGGGTTATCGGGTGAGAGTGGCAACATGCGGGCAGTGCTCGATTCCGACAACCCGGATGCACAGCTGGCGGTCAACCTCTACTGCTACCGGATTCGTAAATATATCGGTGCATACCTGACCGTGCTGGGGGGTGCCGATGCCATCCTGTTTGGCGGCGGCGTGGGCGAGAACAGCCCGCAGATCAGAGCAAAGATCCTGCACGGTATGGCGTGGCTGGGGGTGGAGCTGAGCCCGCTTTATAATGATGATGCCATGGGAAAAGAGACTCGTATCAGCACAACAAAGAGCCAGATTGAGTCATGGGTGATCACTGTGGATGAGGCCCGCGTTATGTTGCAGGAGGCACTGAAGAGTCTGTCGGATGATTGAAAACATCCTGTTGCTTGCTGTTGCCATCGCTGTTGTTGCGCTGCTGTTTCAGCCGCGCCTGAGGCAGTCGCGTGACTGGCGAGCCACGGTTACCCCGCTGGCATCGATCATTGGCAGCGGTTTTTTGGTGGCAGCACCACTGCTGGCCCATGCAGTCAACAGCTGGGCGCTGCTGGCAATGGCGGGGATCGTGCTGGTGGCCTATGGCATTGGCGAGGTCATTCGCTACAACATCCGCTATGCTGAACCCATCCTGAACAGCGGTCAGCCCCCCCGCTCACTGCTTGTTATTGAACATCTCTCTGCACTGGTGCTGGGGCTTGCCTATGTAATCTCGGTGGCATTCTACCTGCGCCTGCTGGCCTCATTCGTACTGCGTGCCATGGAGGTGGAGAACGACTTTCTGGCCAACATCATCACCACGGGAATACTGCTCTTTATCGCACTGGTGGGGCTGTGGCGCGGGCTGGGCGGCCTGGAAAGGCTGGAAGAGTCAGCGGTCAATATCAAGCTGGCAATCATCGCCGCTCTGCTGGTTGGACTGGCCTGGTTTGATATGAACTGGCTGGCACAGGCCGGGAACGAGATCAGCTATCAACCCGTGGAGGACTGGCCCTATGCCCTGCAACTGCTGGCCGGCATCCTGCTGATCATCCAGGGCTTTGAGACCTCTCGTTATCTGGGCGCAGACTATGATGCCGAGACACGCATCCGCACCATGCGCTATGCCCAGATCCTGTCAGGCGCAATCTATCTGCTGTTCATTGGCCTGGCGCTGCCGCTGCTGGGTGACTTTCATGCATCGCGCGACGAGACCGCCATCATCGCCCTCTCTGCCATGGTGGCTGCCGTGCTGCCCGCGATGTTGATTGTGGCAGCGGTGATGAGCCAGTTTAGCGCAGCAGTTGCCGACACCGCCGGTTCCGGGGGGCTGCTGTCCGAGTTTAGCCATCGCCGCCTGACGCCTGGCGCTGGCTACATCCTGGTGGCCACAGTGGCGATTATCCTGGTCTGGTCCGCCAGCGTCTTTGAGATCATCACCATTGCCTCGCGTGCCTTTGCACTCTATTACCTGTTGCAGTGCATAGTGGCATTGATCGCCTCCCGTGGGCACGGACATTTCGTACAGCGCGCCGGAATTGTAGCCATTGCCGGCCTGTTGCTGCTGGTGGTGCTGTTTGCCATACCCGATGGTGGATAAAACCCAAGGAAAAAATCATGCAAGATACCGACACAGAATCAAGCAAACCGCTCTCCAAAGAGATGCTACAGCAGATCAACGCCTACTGGCGCGCCGCCAACTACCTCTCTGTGGGACAGATCTATCTGCTGGACAACCCGCTGCTCAAAGAGCCACTGACACTCGAACATGTCAAGCCCAGGCTACTCGGCCATTGGGGCACCACGCCAGGGCTGAATTTTATCTACGCCCACCTGAACCGTGTCATCAAACGTGATGATTTGAGTGTAATCTATCTCACCGGGCCGGGTCATGGCGGCCCCGGCCTGGTAGCGAATACCTACCTCGAAGGAACCTATAGCGAAATCTATCCCAATATCAGCCAGGATGCCGGAGGGATGCAGAAGCTGTTCAAACAGTTCTCTTTTCCCGGTGGCATCCCCAGCCATGTTGCACCAGAGACGCCGGGGTCGATCCATGAAGGGGGCGAGCTGGGTTATGTGCTCTCTCACGCCTACGGAGCGGTGTTTGATAACCCCGATCTGATCGCCGCCTGCGTGGTGGGCGATGGCGAGGCGGAGACCGGGCCACTGGCCACCGCCTGGCACTCCAATAAATTCCTGAACCCGGCCAGCGACGGTGCCGTGCTGCCGATACTGCACCTCAATGGCTACAAGATTGCCAACCCCACGATACTGGCGCGGATCAGCCATGACGAGCTGGAGAAGCTCTTTATCGGCTACGGATACAGGCCCTATTTTGTAGAAGGCGCTGACCCGGAGATCATGCATCAGAAAATGGCGGCAACGCTGGATACTGTCATTGCCGAGATCAAGATAATTCAGGAACGTGCCAGGGTTCATGGAAACAAGACCCGGCCACGCTGGCCCATGATCATATTGCGTTCACCCAAAGGGTGGACAGGGCCGAAGGAGGTGGATGGCAAGAAGGCCGAGGATTACTGGCGCTCTCATCAGGTGCCGTTTGGCAACCTGGCAACCCAACCGGGACACCTTAAACTGCTTGAGCAGTGGATGAAGAGCTATAAACCGGAAGAGCTGTTCGACCACAACGGCACCTTGCGCCAGGAGCTTGCCGCACTGGCACCGGATGGCGAGCAGCGCATGGGGGCCATCCCCCAGGCAAATGGTGGCCAGCTGCTCAGGGATCTGATCCTGCCCGATTTTCGTGACTATGCGCTGAAAGTAACAAAGCCGGGAGCCAGCGAGGGGGAAGCCACACGCATGATGGGGCAGCTACTGCGTGATGTGATGAGACTGAACAGCAAAGCCAAAAACTTTCGTGTATTCGGCCCGGATGAGACCGCATCCAACCGGCTGGGTGCGCTGTTCGAGGTGACCAACCGGGCATGGCAGGCCGAGACCCTGCCAGAAGATGACCACCTTGCCGTCGATGGCCGCGTAATGGAGATCCTGAGTGAACACACCTGCCAGGGCTGGCTGGAGGGCTACCTGCTTACCGGTCGCCACGGCCTCTTCTCCTGCTACGAGGCCTTTATCCACATCATTGATTCGATGTTCAACCAGCACGCCAAGTGGCTCAAGGTAACCAGCAGGGAGATCCCCTGGCGACGCCCCATCGCCTCACTCAACTATCTGCTGACCTCGCATGTCTGGCGTCAGGATCACAACGGCCTCTCCCATCAGGATCCCGGCTTCATCGACCATGTGGTGAACAAGAAGGCCGACATCATTCGCGTCTACCTGCCGCCCGATGCCAATACCCTGCTCTACATCACCGACAAATGCCTGCGTTCCAAAAACCGCATCAACGTCATCGTTGCCGGCAAGCAGCCACAGCTTCAGTGGCTTAGCATGAATGCGGCAATCAAACATTGCAGTGCTGGCATCGGTATCTGGGAGTGGGCCAGTAACGATCAGGGGGGTGAGCCGGACGTGGTGATGGCCTGTGCCGGAGATGTCCCCACACTGGAGACCCTGGCCGCAGTACAGCTGTTGCGGCAGCACCTGCCCGCGTTGAAAGTCAGAGTCATCAACGTGGTGGATCTGATGACACTGCAACCGCAGAGCGAGCATCCGCACGGGCTGGCAGACAAGGATTTCGATGCACTGTTCCCGGCCAACACCCCGGTGATCTTTGCCTATCACGGCTACCCGTGGCTGATTCACCGCCTCACCTATCGCCGCATGTGTCACCACCATCTGCATGTGCGGGGTTACAAGGAGGAGGGAACCACGACCACACCTTTCGATATGGTGGTGCTGAACGACCTGGATCGTTTTCATCTGGTTGAAGATGTCATCGACCGGGTACCCAAGCTGGGTGCCGGGGCCGTCTACACCAAACAACTGATGCGCGACAAGCTGATCGAGCATAAAAACCACATCATGCAACGGGGTGAAGATATGCCGGAGATCAGGGAGTGGCAATGGCTGGGTTGAAGCTGTTTTTTATGCGGTGGGGAATCAAGCTATGCCAGCGAACGAAACATACTCCATTGATAGAGAATCAGCGCGGCATAGCCCAGTAAGGTGCCATACAGGATAAAGCGCACCCTGATACCGATGCCGATACCGATGCCGATTCTGGCATTGTGATAGGCCATCAGCATGATCATCCCCAGGCCGGTCAACATCAGCTTGCAGGCGATAAACAGCTGCGGATCCTGCTGAATCAGCAGATCCATTACCAGATTGGTCTCCCTGGCCCCCTTTTGCAGCAGATGCAGGGTATTGATTGCATCCATAAGGCTCAGCAGCATGATCGATACGGCAATCGCCATGAACTGTTTTGGGTAGAGATCTGAAAGCCCCGCCACGGTGTCCCCACTGCTGCTTCGGCGTGACGCACGGCGTCTGCCCAGCAGTCTGTGGTGACTAAAGGGGGATATATCCTGGGTACGCCGATCTGCAATGCGCCTGTTTTGCTGCATATTCCCATTAACCTCTCTCAGGAGAACCACGCCGCCTGCGGCATAGTGCACCCAATATAGTCAACAGAAACCACCCGGGTCAATTGCAGCACCCAATGCAGGGAAACAGATTCCTGCTGGCTTAGAGTCTGTCAAAAAACAACCTGATGATATAGCGCTGAATATCGTTTCCTCTTCAAGGTGCGAAAAGGGGGGCATACTCGTTGTATAACCCTTTTTGCAACGCCGAAGAGGGAAGGATAGGTAAGGTTATTTATTGACAGGCCCTTAGCAACTCATCCATCAGCTCTGCCAGTTTATCCAGCGCCCCCCGGTTCTGCTCAACCACCCAACGGCCATTCTCACCAATACGGGAGCGTTCGCTGGCATCGCCCAGCCATGCCTCAACCACCGTGGCCAGCTCATCGGCATAGCGAACCATGACGGCCGCATCCGCCTCCAGCAACAGCTCACTGATGGCCGCAAAATTAAAATTGTGCGGACCAAACACCACCGGCACCCCCAGGGCGGCCGGCTCCAGCATGTTATGTCCGCCATGTTTTACCAGACTGCCACCCATGAAGGCGACATCCGCGCCCGCCAGAAACATGGGCAACTCACCCACGCTGTCGCCAAGAAACACCCCGGTTTCTGCTGTGCAATCGGCTTGATCTGAGCGGCGAACCACGCTGAACCCGGATTTTTGGCACAGCGCAGCAACCCGGTCAAAACGCTCCGGGTGGCGAGGCACCAGCACCAGCAGGGCATCCGGCAACTGCTGCCGAATCTGCCTGTGCGCCTGCAACACCAGCTCATCCTCGCCCTCGTGGGTGCTGGCGGCAACCCAGACCGGGCGTTCATGGCCCCAGGTGCGGCGGATCACCTCTGCCTGTTCATTCAGACTGCGAGGTAACCGGGCATCGAATTTAATACTCCCTGTCACCTGAATTCGAGCCGGATCAACCCCCAGCTGCACAAAACGCTCTGCATCAGCTGCCGCTTGAGCCGCAACCTGGCTGATATTGCCAAAGGTCTGCCGGGCAAAGCCTCCAAGGCGCGCATACCCCTTGGCCGAGCGCCGGGAGAGACGGGCATTGGCCAGCAGTGAAGGGATGCCATGCCGCTTGCAGGTCACCAGCAGATTGGGCCAGATCTCTGTCTCCATCAGCACCACAATCCGTGGCCTGGTGCGCCGGATAAATCGCTCAATAATCAGTGGAAGATCATAAGGGGCATAAACATGAAACAGATCATCACCAAACAACTCTTTCACCCGCCGGGAGCCTGTCGGCGTAGTGGTGGTGATGACGATGGCCTGCCCTGGGTAGCGATCCTGCAACAGCTTTACCAATGGTACTGCCGCCTGCACCTCACCCACGGAGACTGCGTGAATCCACAATGTATCGCTTGCGCCAAGCGGGTCAAACAGCCCCAGGCGCTCCCTCCAGCGTTTGCGATAATCGGGAGTTTTCAGGCTGCGCCAGAGCAGACGCAGCAGCACAAAGGGCAGCGCCGAATAGAGCAGGAAAGTGTAGAGATGGCGCATTAGTAATCAGAAGGAAAGAGCTGTCTTGATGGCATCAGTGTACCCTTCGTGCAACATAAATCATCAACAATGATCAAGATCATCCTCTGCAAGCTGAAATGGTCTTGGATTAAAGCCAAAATCCCGTGTCGCAGCACTGTGGTCAAAAACCAAATCCTGATTCATCCGCTCTGCCATACCCGAAGAGACTCCTTTAAACCCAGGCAGCAAACGCAACAGCATTACGCCAAAATGCAACAACATGCTAGGAACAGGGAGGTAGCGCGGCTTTTTTCTCAATGCCATAAAAACACGATCAATCATATCTTTATAACCAAGAATTTCACCACCAGAGATATTATATGCCCTGTTTTTTATATCTGTTTGCATAAATGCATGCAAAGTGACCATAGCAACATCTTTGGCATGAATGGGTTGACGCAATCCCCTTGCCTTTCCAAACAGCGGAAAAAAGCCAAATCGGTTAATAAAGCCAGCAACCGATGTTATATTTTGATCCCTGCCCAATCCATAGATAAGAGTGGGGCGTAAAATGACCCAATCAACACCATGCCCTTCTGCCCACTCAATCAACCGCTTTTCACCTGATGCCAGGCGATCTGCAACATCCTTATCCCTGGCATCAGAAGCGTTGGTTTTAGTAAATACACTGGTAGAACTTAACGCTACAACCCTGCGCACACCGCATTTTTCTAAAAGAGGAAAATAATCCGGCAGCACCCAGATAGGCGCAAGGGATACCCAGCTGTCAATTGACTCTTTAAACTCATACTTACTTTGTTCAGTCAAATGGTGCCAATTTAGGCGACCAGCTACAACCAAATCAGGATCTACAGCCTGCCTGGAAAAGGCGAGTATTTTTATATCGGGGGCAATACTATCAATCAAATCAGGTAATAGCAGGCAATCGCCAACCAGACTGGTAGCACCTAAAATGCCAACCACTTGGCTTGCCATATCTCTATTTGGACCAAAAAGCCAATCGCTTGCCAAAATGGCAAGCAGACAGAATACAAAAACGCCCCCAAACCCCTATACACACCAACCACATCAACGCGCCTGGGTATTGATGGCGAAAAAACTTGCGATAAAAGCGCATCATTCCTTTATGTTTATGCCATTCAACAAATATGGGACGACGTTGGCTGCATGCTCCTTTGCTATGCATGATCTTTGCGTCAGGAGTAAAGAGGATTTTCCAGTTTTTTTGACGCACGCGCATGCACCAATCCAAATCTTCACAGTGCATAAAGTAACCTTCATCAAATTGGCCGACCTCCATAAACAATTTTCGACGCACCAACATGCAAGCACCAGAAATCGCCTCTACTTCAATTGGTTGTGCTGGCAAAGGTTGTTTGTGCAGGTGAAAATCAAAAAAGAGCTTTGGCCACCTATCTTCAAAACAAGACAAGCCAAACACCTGCACAAATGATCGCCAAGGTGTAGGCACTGCACGGCGCCCACCGCCTTGCTCCGTACCATCTGAATTCATGAGCAGACCACCGACCATGCCTGTATCAGCATTTGCATCCAATACATGAAGCAATTGGGGGATGGCATCAGGGGCAAGCAAACAATCTGGATTCAAGAATAGGAGATAGGTGCTATTTGCCGCATGCGCACCGATATTACAGGCGACCGAGAACCCAAGGTTAACATCATTACAGATAACCCTGATCTGCTGCATGCCAATAAATTCTTGTAGGCAATCTTCAATGCTGGAATCACTTGAGGCATTATCAACGATGACAATCTCACTTGCCTCAGATGATATCGCGCGTACACACTCTATCAGCTGTAACCCAGCATTATAATTGACTATCACAACTGATACTTGTGGCAAATTAAAGCATGAGCCACCCTTGTCAGTTATTAGCTCTTCCATCTTACTTAACAACCTCCTTCTACTTACTACCCATACACCTCTGCGTACAACATACTCTACCGAAATAGACGCTTGTTCATTATGCTAAGAATTCCCCCATACGTAGCAACACGACCTGCTTGAATTGCTCTTCGCTTGCGCCACATCAATGGGATACCTCTAATCGCATCCCATTTGGCTCTAAAAATCACACCTGCCTGGCCTTTGGCAGAGAACAAAAACAGGCTCACAACGTTCAACAACAGATGAAACGGGAGAAAAACCCAAAAAAGAAATCCTGGCATGTTTTTTACATAAGTCCACACCAGATTCCGATGTCCGTGGTAGACCGAAAAATCACTGTGTTGCCCCCCCGTCGTGGCTGAACCAACGTGCCTTACCACAGCATCAGGAACAACCATCGCCTTATACCCTGCCAGGCGAAGGCGAAACCCTAAATCAACATCTTCAACATAACAGAAATAGTTCTTATCAAACCCCCCAACCTCCAGCAAAGCCTCACGCTGATAGAGAGCAGCAGCTGCACAAGGTGAGAATATCTCACAAGGAGTCGAGCTTACGGTCGAAGCCTGCTGCCCATGTCCATCACGCCACACAAGTCCGCTTATGTGGTAGACATCACCCATCCCATCCAACAGCTCCGGTCTATTTGCACATAGCTGGCGAGAACCAAAAGCGGCAGCATCTGGGTGTAAGACTACAGCGGCAAGCAATTTCTCAAGCCAATCAGGTTCAGGGAAGGCATCAGGGTTGAGGAGCGCAACATACTCGGTTGTACACAGACTCAAGGCGCAGTTGTTGCCCTCAGCAAAACCAAGATTAATATCCATAGCCAGTACAGAAAGATTATCCTGTGCCTTTATCTCAGCTACTGAACCATCAGAGCTGGCATTATCGACCACCCATATATGCTCGGGTCGCACGCTCTGTAGAGCCAAATGATTCAAGCAATTCGCTAAATGCTCTCCACTGTTCCAGTTTACGATAATTACGCTAACTGAAGGAGAAGCAGTAAAACCAATATTTTCAGACTTAGCCACAGTGCCTATTATAATTAGCTGGTTGTGTGGAATGAGTTTACGCGATTGTAGACAAACCAATTTCAATAAGTCTACTTATGCCGGAACGGCAAAGCCTTTTTAAGTCTCGCCGGCAGAGCCGACAGTTTACTTCAATTTGAATTACATATTGTGTCTCTAAGCTAAGCCTCCAGCCTCTCCCAAGCGCAATACCAACAAGGTGCAGCAATATGCTACACTTTGAGACAAACTGCAACAAAGGAGCAGACTATGTCCACCGCACTTAGATTAGATGACCGATTAGTCCATGAAGCCGAGGCTGAAGCTGGCTTACTCAAACGCACGGTGCCAAAACAGATTGAGTATTGGGCCGAGATCGGCAAACTGGTAATCCATCAGGTAACCCCCCATGACCTGCTTGCCCTCTCCCAGGGTCTTGCCCAGGTGCAGGTTGTACCTGTTGCCTCTATGCCTATCAATACCGATGAGTTATTCGCCGTGGTCAAACAGGAGAGCCGGAGCGGCCATTTAAGCCGTAGCGTGACCCAGGCAAAGATCTATTACGAAGCCAGCACAACTGAGTTGGGACTGCTGGACCAGGTATTGCCAGATGGGTCACGGGAAATGGGGCATTTTCTCAATGGTCAATTCATCGTAAGCGCCCCATAGACCCCATCTACTCAATGTATTGAGTCACTGTTAATCTTATCTTTATCAACATTCCATGGCAGCAGGGCTTCAAATTGTTCAACTGACTCTGCCTTCGGAAGCTCTTTAAAAATA
>JAKISI010000007.1 GCA_021648685.1 Candidatus Polarisedimenticolaceae bacterium | reverse complement strand
CGGACAGCCTCCTAGGAGGCTGTCCGAGAACTCGGTTTTTTGTGAATCGAGATTTTTAACTTGTTGAATTATAAGGAGTTAATATTTGACAAATCGCACATTCACCTATTCTCGGACAGCCTCCTAGTACACCGTCCAGGTTATATTGACGGACTCAGCGTTACTGTGGTGCTTCACAACAAGGCGCAGCTTGCAGGCAATGGCCTTAGTCCTTGGCAAAAGCTGTAACGCTGTTGTGAAGCACCACAGTAACGCCCGAAGGATTGGCCTGTCAGCATTCAGGGCCGCGTTGCGCCTCTTGCTAAGGACTAAGGCAGGCACGCCTTACCCTGAACGCTGACAGACCAACTGAGTCCGTCAATAAAACCTGGACGGTGTACCAGCCTCCAACCTGACAGCTACACTATAAATAGTGTGCTATAGCAGTGCCAGGCCATGCGCCAGGTCAGATTTAATATCCTCAACATCTTCCAACCCTACAGCAATTCTTACCAGCCCATCACTGATGCCGGCCTCACTGCGTTGCTCTGGAGAGAGCCTGGCATGCGTTGTGGTCGCAGGGTGTGTAATGGTTGTTTTTGTATCCCCAAGATTTGCAGTGATGGAGAGCATTTTGGTGCCGTCCATTACCTTCCAGGCAGCCTCTTGTCCACCCTTAACGGTGAATGAGACAATCCCCCCCGGGCCGCTTTGCTGCTTTATTGCCAGCAGATGTTGCGGGTGTGATTTCAGACCAGGAAAGTAGACCTGCTGTATGGCCGGACAGTCCTCCAGCCACTTTGCCAGCTCTGCTGCATTATAAGAGTGTGCCTGCATGCGCAGATCCAGTGTCTCCAGCCCCTTTAAAAACACCCAGGCATTAAATGGGCTCAAACTTGGGCCCGCTGTTCGCAGCACGCCATATATCTCTTCACCGACAAGTTTGGCATCCCCCACAACGGCACCGCCAATGCAACGCCCTTGCCCATCAAGGTATTTGGTTGCAGAGTGGATAACCAGGTCTGCCCCCAATGCCAGAGGCTGTTGCAGTGCTGGTGTGCAGAAGCAGTTATCAACCACCAGCAGGCAATCATAGGCCTTGGCAAGATTTGACAGCATCTCAATATCCACCAGCTCTGTCAGTGGATTGGAAGGGGTCTCGACAAACAGCATGCGTGTATTGGGACGAATGCCCCGCTCCCAACCCTCTATATCGGCCTGTGATACAAAGGTGGTGGTGATGCCAAAGCGTGTCAGGTACTTTTCGAACAGTACCGTTGTGGTGCCAAATATACTGCGGGATGAGACGATATGGTCACCCGATTTCAGCAGCCCAAGAACGGTTGCAAGGATAGCCGCCATACCGGATGCTGTTGCTACACAGGACTCTCCACCCTCCATTGCAGCCAGCCGCTGTTCAAAAATTCGCACCGTGGGATTGGTAAATCGGGAATAGATGTTACCTGGTATCTCACCTGCAAAACAGGCTGCAGCTTCTGCGGCACTATCGAAAGTAAAACTTGAGGTTGGGAATATAGGTTCCCCATGCTCTTTTTCATGGGTGCGCTCATGCCCTACCCTTATGGCACGGGTGGCGAGGCTCCAGTCGTTATAGTCTTGGCTCATGCCTTGGCTCCAAAATTATTAAACACAGGTTATTCAGCGGGCATAAAAAAACCCGCTTGGCTATGCAGCAAAAGCGGGGCGTTCACACTCGCTTTAGCTGCATTTTTATAGCGCCCGCAATCAGAGGCAAATCAGCGCTTGGAAAAAGAGTAGAGCCGTTGGGCGTCGTTGTCAAGGCGGGAATCTCTTCAAATCATACTGTTCAAATATCACAATCATTATGTAGGTCTATACCTGCATCAACACTCTCTTTTCCCCCTTCCTTGGCGCTATCATTTCGCAGGAGTTCCAGCTGTTCAAGGTATTGCGAACTTACATCGCCGGTTACATAGTCACAGTCAAAACAGGAGGTATCAAAGCGATCCACCTTTGGGTTGCCTTCCCATACGGCTTCAATCAGGTCATCCAGATCCTGATATATCAGCCGGTCACAACCGATGGCCTTTTGCACCTCCTCTTCCGTTCGCCCATGCGCAACCAGCTCATGGGCAGAGGGCATATCAATACCATAGACATTGGGAAACTGCACGGGCGGCGCAGCCGATGCAAAGTAGACTTTCTTTGCGCCAACATCCCGCGCCATCTGCACAATCTGCTGTGATGTCGTGCCGCGAACAATGGAATCATCTACCAGAAGTACATTTTTATCTTTAAATTCAGAGTCTATGGCATTTAGCTTTTGGCGCACCGATTTCTTGCGCACCTGTTGCCCCGGCATAATGAATGTGCGCCCGATATAACGGTTCTTGATAAAGCCTTCGTTGTACTTGACCCCCAGGGTAAATGCCAGTTGCAGTGCTGCGGTTCGGCTGGTATCAGGGATCGGTATCACGACATCAATGTCGTTATCCGGCCAGATGCGTTTTATCTTGTTTGCCAGTTTTTTGCCCATTCGGGAGCGGGCTTTGTGCACAAAGATGTTATCAATTTTTGAGTCAGGCCGGGCAAAGTAGACAAACTCAAATATGCAGGGCGACAGCATGGTGTTAGCGGCACATTGAAAGGTGTGCAGATTACCCAGCATATCAATGAATATTGCCTCGCCCGGTGCCAGGTCACGCACCAGCTCAAACCCCAGGTTATCCAAAGCCACACTCTCAGAGGCAATCATATATTCGCAACCCGCTTCTGTTTCACGTTTACCATATACAATCGGACGAATTCCGTAAGGGTCACGAAAGCCCAGGATGCCATAGCCTGCAATCATTGCCACGGCGGCATAACCACCACGGCAGCGGCGGTGTACGCTGGCTACGGCCTGAAAGATATCCTGTTCATTGACCCGCAGTTTGCCCAGCGCCTGTAGCTCATGTGCGAGGATGTTCAGCAGGATCTCAGAGTCCGATTCGGTATTGATATGGCGCAGGTCATCTTGATAAAGATCACGCTTCAGCTCATCTGAGTTGGTGAGGTTGCCATTATGCGCCAGTGCAATGCCATAGGGTGAATTGACGTAAAAGGGCTGAGCCTCTGCTGAGGATGAGCTACCAGCCGTGGGGTATCGTACATGCCCGATACCCATCCGGCCTTTGAGATTGATCATATGCCGGGTATGAAATACATCCCGCGCCAGGCCATTGTTCTTTCTCAGATGCAGTTTGCCATTGTCATAGGTAACTATACCAGCAGCATCCTGGCCACGGTGCTGTAGCACCAGCAAGGCATCATACAGCGATTGGTTGACCGGTTGTTGCCCTACGATTCCAACGATACCGCACATAGTAAAGTTACCAGGAGAGTGAAGAGAATGAGTTAACAAACATGCTTAGGCATACTTGAATTTATCTGCAATATCCGGCGGCAAGAGATCACGCAGCCAGATTGCCAGATCCTGAAAATAGCTGACCAATACTGACTCATGCCACCAGGGGTCTGCTGGAATTGCCGTCAGACCTGCCAGCAGCACCGCAATGCCCACCAGCAATGCCCCACGCGCAATCCCGAAAAAGATGCCGATCATTCGATCCGTTCCCGTAAGCCCGGTCTTTTCAACCAACTGCCCCACTAGATAGTTCACCAGGGCACCAATAATCAGCGTTGCCACCAGCAGCAATAAAAATGCCACGCCCAGCCGTACCGATGGCACAGTAATCCAGGGTTCAAAATGGGCTGCCAGTTCGCGGAAGAAGGTCCAGCTTATCCAGAATGAGAAGATCCAGGCAGCAAGCGAGAGCGCCTCTCGCATAAAGCCTCGGAACAGGCTGATAAGCGCAGAGAGGGCGATGATGCCGATTATAATATAATCGACCCAGATCAGTGTTTCCAGTAAGGGCATAATTTTATCAGACTATGGTATCAAGGGTATCGTTCTATTTTGCCTTTGAGCTTGAACTGGCGCTCGATCTGGGCACGAATGGCTTGAGCTTTTTTATGATCGACTTCTGGCCCCACCCGCACCCGGAATACGGTCTTTCTATCTACAGATGCCTGCTCCAGAAAAGCCGAGAGCTTTTTTGCCTGGAGGCGCTTCACCAGCTTGTTTGCATTGGCGCGCTTTTCAAAGCTTGCAACCTGCACCACCCATGCAGAGAGGCCGGTTCTGGACTTGGGTGTGCTTTTTACCGGCTTTGCTTCGGGCTCTGATCTGGCCGCTTTGGTTGGTTCAATTACCGATGCAGCGGGCGGCAGCGGTTTTACCTCTTTGCGCGGAAAAGTGCGGGTTGGGAAGTCACTCTTTGGCTGGGGGGGGATATTGCTTTTGGTAATGCTTGCGGTCACCATCGGCTCATCATCGAGCAGCATGGGTACAAAAATCACAACCAGAGCCACCAGCACTACAGCGCCAACCAGCCGTTGTTTCATCTTTTCATCCACAAGTGATCTCGCTCAGCCCATTTCAATTGGCAATTATATACCCTATTTTGCCGACAGCCTTTGCAAAACATCGGCAACTGTAAAAAAAGAGCCAAATACCAGCACCCTGTCACCCTCTGTTGCATAATCAAGCACCATCTCATAGGCTCTCTCGACGCTGGGAGCCGTATGGGTTTGAGCCGGGAGATCCGATAGATCGACCTGTCGCTGAAGCTCACGAACGGGCAGCCCCCGCTCGCTTGTCAGTGCCGCTAAAAACCATATATCAATGTAGGGCGCCAGAACCTGCACCACCGCAGCAACATCCTTGTCGGAGAGCATGGCAAAGAGCGCCAGAGTCCGCCCCTGACACGGGGATTTTTGCAGTGAATCGGCCAGCACCTGGGCTGCTGCAGGGTTGTGTGCCACATCCAATATCAGCTCAACCGGGCCGGGGATCACCTGAAAACGCCCTGCCAACTCTATATGCTGTAATCCCTGGGGTATTGCCTCAGGGGCGACATCAATTATATCCGGTAACAGCATTATCACCTGCAGTACAGCGGCTGCATTCTGCAACTGGCAGGATCCCGCCAGGGCTGGGGGGGGCAGACCCTCAATAGATTGTGCAGCACTATGCCAAGACCATTCACCTGTTTTACCCACCACCGCATTGAAGCCAAAATCACGACCCGCTACAGCCAATGGCACGTTGAGCGCAGCAGCACGCTGCAGCAGGCTATGCTGGGGATTCGTCTCCGCAAATACCGCAGGCTTGTTGGCACGCAGGATGCCCGCCTTCTCCAGCGCGATCTGCTCCAGATCATCACCCAGCCAGTCGGTATGATCAAGTGCTATGCTGGTAATCAAGGCGACATCCGGGTCAATGATGTTGACGGCATCCAGTCGACCACCCAACCCCACCTCGAGGATCACAATATCCAGCTTGCTGCGGGTAAAGATATCCAGCGCAGCCAGGGTGCCAAACTCAAAGTAGGTCAGTGAGGTGTCGCCACGCGCCTGATCAATCCGTTCAAAGGCCTGACAGATGGCATCGTCGCTCACCGTCTCCCCATTGATGTGAATACGCTCACTATAGTGCAGCAGATGAGGCGAGGTATAGCTGCCGACCCGATGCCCCGCCGCACGCAGAATGGCATCCAGCATGGCGACACAGGAGCCTTTGCCATTGGTACCGGCAACGGTCACCACCGTGGCAGGGAAAGGGTGGGGGTAGAGCTGTTGCCAGACCGCAGCAACCCGATCCAGCCCCAGCTCGATGGAGGAGGGGTGGAGCTGAGCCTGCCAGTCCAGCCAACCCTGCAGATTTTGGAATCGCACAGCGACAGAAATAGACCTTGCTTGAAAGAGGGCGTTATGGCTGCTCTTCACGCTCCTCTGGAGCAGCAGGCTGCTGTTGCTCCTGTTCCTGAAGCGCGGCCTCTTCCCCCTCTGCCTCTGGCTCCGATCGGTTGGTCAGCATGCCCAATATATTGGCCATGCGATCTCGCATATCCCTCCGGTCTACAATCATGTCAATTGCCCCCTTCTCCAGCAGAAACTCGCTTCGCTGAAAGCCTTCGGGTAGTGTTTCACGCACCGTCTGCTCAATTACACGCGGCCCGGCAAAACCAATCAGTGCGCCCGGTTCGGCCACATTGACATCACCCAGCATCGCCAGGCTGGCAGAAACGCCCCCCATTGTGGGATCAGTCAACACAGAGATAAAGGGGAGACCCCGATCCGCCATGCGCCGCAACACCGCACTGGTCTTGGCCATCTGCATCAGTGAGAAGAGGGACTCCTGCATGCGCGCGCCACCACTGGCAGAGAAGCAGACCAGCGGTATGCCATGTTCCTGGGCAACATTTGCAGCCCGGACAAAACGCTCGCCAACCACAGAGCCCATGGAGCCGCCCATGAATCTAAACTCAAAGGCGGCGACCACGACCCCCATGCCCTGGAGTTGGCCATGCATGCAGACCATCGCATCGGTCTCGGATGTGCTTTTTTGCGCCTGGGTCAGGCGATCCCGATATTTTTTGCTGTCTTTGAATTTGAGTGGATCAGCAGGAAGCAGCTCGGCACCAATCTCTTCACGCCCATCAGGGTCAAGAAAGATATCCAGCCGGCGCCGTGCGCCAATGCGGTTGTGATAGGCGCATTTGGGACAGACATCCAGATTGCGCTCCAGCTCTGCACGGTAGAGCACCGCCGAGCAGCCGGGGCATTTTGCCCAGAGACCTTCCGGTACTGCCCCCTTTGTGCCACCTTCGGTGCGAATGCGGCTGGGCATCAATTTTTCAAACCAGCTCATCTGTTAAACCGTATCATGTTAGGAACATCCTGGGTTAAATGCCAGCCAGCGTAAAACCATCATGACTGGCTCTGGGCATCCATCGCCCGGCGCATCTCTGCAAGCAGTCTGGCCAAAGCTGGTGCAATGGCATCGGGTTGGTCGGCCAGCGCCTCCACCCGAGAGACCAGGGCGCTGCCGACAACCACGGCATCTGCCACCTTTGAGACGGCCGCTGCGGTTGCTGCATCTTTTATACCGAAGCCTACTCCAATCGGCAAATCGGTTGTACGACGAATCTCATCCAGCTTCTGCTCAACCCCGGCAATATCCAGGTGGCTGGCACCTGTCACCCCTTTCAGGGAGACATAATAGACGAAACCACTGGCCACCTTGCAGATGGTTTCAATACGCGATCCGACCGTAGTCGGCGCAATCAAAAAAATGGCGTTCAGCGCATGCCTGTTGAGCGCTGACAGCAGCTCACCCGCCTCTTCAGGCGGAATATCAACGGTAAGCGCGGCATCGACGCCGGCCTCTGCTGCTGCTGCGGCAAAGGCCTCGTACCCCATCACCTCAATCGGATTTAGGTAGCCCATGAGCACCACTGGGGTCTGCGCATTGTCTACCCGAAACTCCTGCACCATCTTCAGCACATCGCGCAGGCTGGTGTGGTGGATCAGCGCCCGCTCACTGGCGCGCTGGATGACGGGGCCATCTGCCATCGGGTCAGAAAACGGGATACCCAGTTCGATAATATCAGCACCCGCTTCAACCATGGCATGCATGACGGAGACCGTGATGCCGGGTTTTGGATCACCCGCCGTGATGTAGGGGATCAGCGCTTTACGACTCTGGGCGCGCAGGGATTTGAATGTAGCGGCAATACGGCTCATATCTCGATCCCCTCCAGCGCAGCCACAGTGTGTATATCTTTATCGCCACGACCGGAGAGGTTGACCAGGATAATCTGCTCCCTCTCCAGGGTGGGCGCAAGCTTTGCCGCATAGGCCAAGGCATGGCTGGACTCCAGCGCCGGGATGATCCCTTCGATGCGGGTCAGTGCATGGAAGGCGGCCAGCGCCTCGTTATCGGTCACCGCAACATATTGTGCCCGCCCGCAATCTTTGAGCCAGGCATGCTCTGGGCCGACACCGGGGTAGTCCAGCCCGGCAGAGATGGAGTGGGTCTCAATAATCTGACCATCATCATCTTCCATCAGATAGGTGCGGTTGCCGTGCAGCACGCCAGGGCGACCCGCGCAGAGCGGTGCCGCATGGTTGCCTGTCTCCAATCCGTCCCCTGCGGCTTCAACGCCATAGATGGCTACTGCTTCATCATCTAAAAAGGGGTAGAAGAGGCCGATGGCATTGGAGCCACCACCCACGCAGGCGACCAGTGCGTCGGGCAGGCGGCCGGCCTGCTGTTGCACCTGTTGCCGCGCTTCGCGGCCAATAATGGCCTGAAAATCACGCACCATGGCCGGATAGGGGTGCGGGCCGGCCACGGTTCCAATGATATAGAAGGTGTCGTCGATATTGGTTACCCAGTCACGCATCGCCTCATTCAGGGCATCTTTCAGCGTCTTTGAACCGGACTCTACCGCGCGCACCTCTGCCCCCAGCAGGCGCATGCGGTAGACGTTGGCCTCTTGCCGGACGATATCCACCGCGCCCATGTAGACCACACACTCCAGCCCCAGTCTGGCGGCCACGGTTGCCGTGGCAACACCGTGCTGGCCAGCACCTGTCTCGGCAATGATGCGGGTTTTTCCCATGCGCTTGGCCAGCAGCGCCTGGCCGATGGTGTTGTTGACCTTGTGTGCGCCGGTATGGTTCAGGTCCTCACGCTTGAGATAGATCTGCGCGCCATCCAGCTCACGACTCCAGCGCTCAGCATGATAGAGAGGCGAAGGGCGCCCCACATAGTGCGTCAGATCGGCATCCAGCTCAGCCAGGAAGTCATTGTCATGCAGATATTTCTCATAGTTTTGCCGCAGCTCTTCCAAGGCCTGCATCAGGGTCTCGGCGACAAAAACCCCGCCATAGGGGCCAAAATGACCCTGTTCGTCGGGCTGATTAAAATAGGTTTTTCGATTACTGGTTAGCACGCTCAACTCCACACATAAAGGCTGCAATCTTGTCGGCATCCTTGATGCCTTTTTGCTGCTCTACTCCACCACTGACATCCACGGCATAGGGGTTCACCTGCTGGATGGCGGCAGCGATATTTTCTGCCGACAGGCCGCCGGCCAGTACAATCCTGGGGGCCAGTTCAGCCGGTATGGCGCTCCAGTCAAAGGTTGCACCTGTGCCACCTGGCCGGCCTGGCTGATAGGCGTCCAGCAACAGGGCCGAGGCGTCAGCATACCTCTTTTCGATAACATGCAGGCGGGTATCTTCACGCATGCGCACGGCTTTTATCCAGGGGCGGCCATGCCCGCTGCAATCATCCGGGGTTTCATTGCCGTGGAACTGGATCAGATCAATGGGTAGCTGGTTCAGCACCGCTGCAATCCCCTCCCTTGGTGCATCTACAAATAGTGCAACGATGGTGATAAAAGGGGGGAGCCGACGCACAATGGCGGCGGCCTGCGTAACCGTTACCGCCCGTGGGCTGGGCGGGTAGAAGACCAGACCGATGGCATCTGCACCCAATCGTATTGCATCCAGCGCATCCTGTTCGCGGGTGATGCCGCAGATTTTAACCCGTGTTCTCATAAGCCGGTAGAAGATACAGGATAGCTGGCAACAGAAAAAGCCGTTTTAGAGAATTAATTCCGGAGGCTCCGGGATCTCAAACTCAGGAGGGTATCCCACATGCATCAGATAGAGTCCTTCGGGCGGTGCTGTGACGCCACCTTTAGTTCGATCGCGCCGCTCCAGTATCTCTTTGGCCCACACCACAGGCTGATCACCACGCCCTATCGCCATCAACACACCGGCAAGATTACGCACCATGTGATGCAGGAAGGCCTGCGCCTCAACATCAATAATAACCCGCTCGCCCTGGTGCGTGACATCCAGACGGGAAACGGTGCGCACCGGGCTGTGTGCCTGGCAGCCCAGCGCCCGGAATGAGGAGAAATCATGGGTGCCTACCAGTGATTGTGCTGCCTGATGCATGCGCTCTGCATCCAGCGGGCGATGGCTCCAGACGGCGCGGTTACGATAGAGGCTGGAGCGGCTCATGCGGTTGAGAATGATATAACGGTAAGCACGGCTGATGGCAGAAAAGCGGGCATGAAATCGCTCATCAACCCATTTTGCCCAGGTAACATTCACATCAAACGGGAGGTTGCTGTTGGCCCCCAGAACCCAGGAGCGAGGGCTGCGCTCTGCGACTGTTTCAATATGAACCACCTGCCCCACACCGTGTACCCCGGTGTCGGTACGACCAGCACAGTGCACCCTGACCGGCTCATTGGCTACCGATGCCAGCGCCTTCTCCAACTCCTCCTGCACGGTGCGTACGCCGCTTTTTTGCATCTGCCATCCGCAAAAATCTGTGCCGTCATATTCAACGCCCAAGGCAATTCGCTGCATCACTTTTTACTCAAACATATAGAAAAAGGCGCACGATGTGCGCCTTTTTAGCTCAACTATAAACGCTTATGAGAGACGGCCTAACAACTCCTGCGCATCCCCCTTCTGTGCATCATCGCCCTCACTCATCACCTCATCCAGGATACTGCGGGCACCCTCTTCATCACCCATCTCTACGTAGGCGCGCGCCAGATCAAGTTTAGTGTTGATCTTGTCGATCTCGTCTGGCTCCTCTACCAGCTCAGATAGCGGCTCCTCCATTAAAAAGCTGGCGGTTGATTCATCCTCAATGATCAGGCCTTCATCGGATGCCAGGGGTTCAACGGTCTCATTTTCAGGTGCTGCTGATTCAGGATCAGCCAACACCAGCCCATCTGTATCAAGTGCCTCATTGGATGAACCCTGCTGCTCCAGACTCTCTTCCATAAAATCATCAATAGAGAGTGATTCATCCAGGCTGCTGAACTCCTCCAGCTCCGCACCTAAATTATCGCTCTTCAATGCATCATCCAATGGCCGCTCATCACGATCAGATGCCTGTTTACCTATTGGCTCATCGGTAAGGCTGGAAAGCTCAGCGGCCAGATCCTCTGACTCCCCTAACAGCGCCTCTGAGTCAGTGGCCAGTATGCTCCCACTCTCATCCAGTGTATCGCTGCCAAAAGGGTCGCCCAGATCCAACCCATCCAGGCTGAGTGACTCTTCCAGCTCACTGGTCTCTGTATCTGCATCCAGCTTAGAAGTGGAGGCGTCATCAGGCAGCTTTGCAGATATATCCAGCAATGCATCATCCAGTGCAGCATCTGCACTGATTTCAGCAAGATCCGCACTCAACAGTGCATCATCAGAGCCAGGCCTGTTTTTCTCAGAGTCCAGTCCAAGGTTCAGGTCAAAATCCAGGCCATCATCTTCTAAAATTGCTGAAATTGGCCCCTCTTCCTGATCCAGCACCGCATCAGCATTCATATCAAAATCTGCTGTCAGCTCACTTAAATCCATCAGCTCAAGATCATCATCTCCTACATCAGCTAGCGCTTCAGATTCCACCTCCACGGCAGTGGCTGACTGCTCTGCGGCGGCACTTTCTCCTTCCGCATCGGCAAATAGCTCGTGCCCTGGGTTCAGCTGATGTCCCATCGCAACCACTTGTTGCCAGGCTTCCACATCCAGCTGTCCACTGTTTTTTGCCACCAGTATCTCCGCAGTCTCAGTAAATGCTTGCACGTTTTTGGTGACAAAAAGAATCTCAAGCAGTTTCAAGTGGCTTTTTATCTGCTCTGGATCACGCTCAATCGCTTGACGTAACAGCTCTTCAGCCTGCTGGTAACGCCCATAGGCAATATAGACATCCGCCTCTGCAACCGGATCGACCTCGCCCGTATCGTCTTGCAGAACATCCATGTCACTGTGTGAAAATTCACTTAAAAATGAGGTTTCTGCGGCCTCGGACATGCCTGCTTCCGTATCATCAGCCGGGCTACCCAGAGACTCGGTGTCCCCTCCTCCCTGGGTATCAATAAGGATGCTCTCTTCAAACTCTTCACTTTCAGCACTGCGTCGCCGTGCAAGCAGTAACAGCAGCAACAAGATGGCAAGACCGCCCCCCGCTACTGCAATCATGTTGTTTTCAAGCAGATCTTTCAGCGTATCAAAAATTGATTCGGTGGGTGCAGGTTCTGAAACTTCAGGCGCTGCTGCCAGTTGAGGCGCCTCTTGCGCAGCAGCAGATGGTTCTTCCTGTGATGCCACATCCGCAAGCACGATCTCCTCTGCATCAGATGCCTCACCCTCTATATCTATGATTTCCAGCTCTTCCTCATCAGCTCCCAGCGTCTCCAACTCAATATCTTCAATATCAACCGCAGCCTCTGCCACGGGAGCTTCATCAATCTCTGGAGCAATATCCACTTCAGACTGGCTCAGCTCATTTTGCAGACGTGCAAGCTGCTCATTTCTTACCACGAGCAGGTTCTCTAAATCTGTAAGCTGGCTCTCCAGCTGCGATACCTGGGAGCTCAGGTCATTGCGCTCCTGCTTGGCACTTTCAAACTGCTCCCTGGCAAGAATGAGTTCATTTTCGAGCCGGGATGTAATCTCTTCTGTACCATCACCTTCACTCTCTCCTCCCTTGCCCTCCCCTTCAGGGCGAACCGAGGCAAGCTCCAGTTTGCTGGCCGGTGCCGGCTGTTTTTTGTCGGCAGTCGCTTCCGGCTCACTCCCTGCATCACTTGCAGCTACCATTGCCCGGCTGGCTTTCCACGCGGCAACCT
Organism: Candidatus Polarisedimenticolaceae bacterium; assembly: GCA_021648685.1. GTDB lineage: Bacteria > Pseudomonadota > Gammaproteobacteria > Chromatiales > Chromatiaceae > WFXD01. Next base: position 56,365 of record JAKISI010000007.1, on the reverse strand, counting down.
GGTTACTGAACTCGGCTCTGGCCTCGCGCACAGAGAGAAGATCGATCTCCTCCTGGGTCGGCATGCGCAAAATGGAGCCGCGCTTGAGATTATTTACATTTTGTCCGCTGAAGGCCTGAGGATTCTTGCGCTGTAGCGCCATCATCATCTGCTCTACTGTGGCACCCTGTGGTTTTGTCTTACTGGCAATTCTCCATAAAGATTCGTTGGCCATCACAGGGCCATACTCACCTACGCCAGTATAGGGAACCGTCGGTCGTTCACGGACTGTTGCTGGAGGGGATGGCTCGGACAGGGGTTGCCGCGCAGCCTTGGCCACGGGGGCGGAAGGCTCTGTGGCGGGGGGGGCAACAGGTGCCGGTTTGCGATCCAGCGTAACCGGGGGATCCAGCAGCACGGTGTATTCACGTATCAACCGCCCTTTTGCCCAATTTACTTCGATAAGAAAATTTAAAAATGGCTCACGTATTGCCTGTCTGCTGGTCACATGAATAACCGGCTTGCCTTCCTCATTGAGATCAGGCTCATAGCGCAGCTTGGTCAGAATAAAGAGCCGATCCACACCGGCCCGCTCAAAGGCCTCCTGTGTTGCCAATGTTACCTTCACACCATCCAGCTCATCTGCTTTCACTGAGAGCAGATCAATCTTGGCATCAAATGTCTGGTTCAATGCGGATTTCAGGTGAATCTCACCCAGACCCAAAGCAAAGGCACCACCCGGCATCAACAGCGCAGCTGATAGTGATAGCAAGGCCAGTTTTCTAACCATCTCTTCTCCCCTTTTTCCATTTCTCTTCTTCTTGCAAGGAGAAATTGGACGCCCATGACGGCTGTAGAATTTTTATCTTTGAAACAGCTAGCAAAGCACACTGTAGAATAGACATAACATTTATTCGCTAACTATAGCTTACAAATAGTCTTTTACCAGAATTTCAGCGATCTGAACACTATTTAAAGCTGCTCCTTTGCGCACGTTGTCAGAGACCACCCACATATCCAAACCACAGGGGTGGGAGATGTCCTCCCGGATGCGCCCTACAAAAGTAGCGTCCTTGCCTACAGAATCTGTAACTGCGGTTGGATAACCGCCATCACAACGCTCATCAATAACGGTGACCCCTGGTGCCTGGGTCAGCAGCGTCCTGGCCTCTTCAGCCGTAATTTTCTTGTGTGTTTCAATATGCAGCGCTTCAGAGTGCCCGTAGAAAACAGGGACACGAACTGCGGTAGGGTTGACCAGAATGGTATCATCATCCAGTATTTTTCGTGTCTCCAACACCAGCTTCATCTCTTCGCGGGTATAGCCATTCTCTTGAAAGGCATCAATCTGTGGCAGCACATTGAAGGCAATCTGCTTGGGGTAGGCATCCGTATCCACTGACTTCATATTGAGCAGATTAGCGGTCTGCATCGCCAGCTCCTCAATGCCCTCTTTGCCTGAGCCTGAAACAGCCTGATAGGTGCAGACATTGATACGCAGAATCCCAACTGCGTCGTAGATGGGCTTAAGTGCAACCATCATCTGAATGGTTGAGCAGTTGGGATTGGCAATGATGCCCCGATGGTAGTAATCGGCTATCGCCCCCGGATTTACTTCAGGCACCACCAGCGGCACATCGGCCTCATAACGAAAACAGGGCGTATTATCAATGACCGCACAGCCTGCATCCACGGCCTTGGGGACAGACACCTTGGAGATGTCATTCCCAGCAGAAAAGAGCGCTACCTCAACCTGGCTGAAGTCAAATTCATCCAGTGCCTCAACCTTCAGCCAGCGGTTACCGAATGCCACCTTTTTCCCCACGGAACGGCTGCTCGCCAGCGCATAGATCTTATCCACCGGGAATTTACGTTCAGCAAGAATGGAGAGCATGGCTTCACCCACTGCTCCCGTAGCCCCAACCACTGCCAGATTAAACTTTTTACCCATTGATTATCCAGTTCCCCTATAAAAACAGCGGTTATTTTATCCGCTTAACCAATCAAAACCGACCCGGCACTATACCCTGTTATCCGAGAGTGTGCTGGGATGATAACCAGCTGCATAGGTAGCTAAAACCCCCATTTTCGCCGTATGATGGCGTTCATATCTATGGCCCTCTGAGCACCATTCACTATGCAGATAGTAAAGATTGACACCGCACCCTTCAGCGAACAACGCCCCGGCACCTCTGGCCTGCGCAAAAAGGTCAGAATATTCCAACAACCTCACTATCTGGAAAACTTTGTTCAATCTATCTTTGACACCCAGCAAGCGCTTGTTGGTGGCACACTGGTGGTGGGGGGGGATGGCCGCTACTACAATCGCGAGGCAACCCAGATTATCCTGCGTATGGCTGCGGCAAACGGGGTAGCCTGCGTGATTGTGGGTCAAGGCGGTCTACTCTCTACCCCGGCACTCTCTTGTCTCGTCCGCAAATATAACGCACAAGGCGGCATTGTGCTCTCTGCCAGCCACAATCCCGGTGGACCCGATGAGGATTTCGGTATCAAGTTCAATGCCGCCAATGGTGGCCCGGCAGCTGAAGCGGTTACCGAGGCCATCTACCAGCGCACCACTGAGATCAACGGTTACCAAACCCTGGAGAGTGCAGAGATCGACCTCGACCACATTGGCGCTTCCCGGTTGGATGGGATGCAGATTCAGATCATCGACCCGGTAACCGATTATGCTGCGTTAATGCAAACACTGTTTGATTTTGACTGCATCCGGAGGCTGCTCACATCCAGCCACTTCCGCATGCGGTTTGATGCCATGCACGCCATTACGGGGGTCTATGCCACCCGCATCCTGGAAGAGATGCTGGGCGCACCCGCAGGCACTGTCATCAACAGCCGGCCGCTGCCTGACTTTGGCGGCGGGCATCCCGACCCAAACCTGGTTCATGCGCATGAACTGGTTCACATGACCCAGGGGCACAATGGCGTCGATTTTGCAGCAGCATCAGATGGTGACGGAGATCGCAACATGATTCTTGGTCAGAACTTTTTTGTAACACCCAGCGACAGCCTGGCCATCATCGCTGCCAATGCCCATCTGATACCAGGATACCAACAGCAGAAAATAGATGGTGTAGCCCGCTCGATGCCAACCAGCCAGGCGGTAGATCGTGTTGCAGACAAACTGGGAATGGACTGCTTTGAGACCCCAACCGGCTGGAAATTTTTTGGCAACCTGCTGGATGCGGGCAGAATCACCTTCTGCGGTGAAGAGAGCTTTGGTACCGGCTCCAGCCATGTGCGGGAGAAGGATGGCCTCTGGGCTGTGCTGTTCTGGCTCAACCTGCTGGCCGTAAAGCAACAATCGGTTGCCACCATTGTGCAAGATCACTGGCGCGAGTTTGGCCGCAACTATTACACCCGCCACGACTATGAAGGCGTTGATAAAGCCGCCGCAACCCATCTGATGCAAGATCTGCGAAACAGGCTCGGATCACTCCCCGGGAGACAAATGCAAGGCCACACTGTTGAATACGCCGATGACTTTGCCTATACCGACCCGATTGATAATAGCCGCTCCGAACATCAGGGGCTCAGGGTCGGCTTCACAGATGGCTCACGCATCATCTACCGATTATCAGGAACCGGCACGCAGGGCGCTACCCTCCGGGTCTACCTGGAGACCTATGAGGCCACCCCCGAAAAACAGCAACAGGCAACCGCAAGTGTAATGGCTCCTCTGGTCTCCATTGCCCAGGAACTGGCACAAATAGTACAGAAAACCGGACGGGACAACCCCACAGTTATTACTTGAATTTCAGTACTATATAATCAAATCCACTCATTTATACACGGCCAGCAATAGTGCCTCAATTAATCCATGCCTGTGCCGCTACACTCTGTGATTCGCATAACCCAGAGTAAATAACAGAATAGGTTGTAAGTATGAATATGCAAGGCACCTCACCTGCCTCACTAACCAAGCCATCCACACCACCATCGGCCGGGGTAGCCCTGATAGCCGATGATGAGCTCTCCAACCGCATCATCCTGAATGCCCTTTTGAAAAAAATAGGGTACACCGTTGTCCAGGCGGTAGATGGGGCAGAGGCGATTGAGCGTTTTAAAGAGAGCCAGCCAGACATCATCTTCATGGACATCATGATGCCAATTATGGATGGTTTTGACGCTACCGCCCAGATCAAGGCACTCTGCGGCGATACCTTTATACCCGTCATCTTTCTAACCGCAATGACAGATGAGAAGGCGCTCGCCCGATGCGTAGAGGTCGGTGGTGATGACTTCCTGACCAAACCATTCAACCACACCCTTCTCCGGTCAAAGATCAAGGCAATGGAGAGGATTCGCGATCTCCATCGCGAAGTGACAACTCTTTTAGGCCAGAGAGAGCGTGAAGAGGAGATTGCCGAAAAAGTATTTAGCGGGGCAGTGATCGCTGGCAATGTAATGCCAGAGAAGCTAAAGGCGCTCATGCGACCCGCTGCGCTCTTCAGTGGCGACGTGCTCTTAACCGCCCACGCCCCCAATGGTGACCTCAATGTGCTGCTGGGTGATTTTACCGGGCATGGGCTATCCGCCGCACTTGGAGCGCTGCCGGTATCGGAATCTTTTCGCGCCATGACGGTTAAAGGATTTTCTGTTGACCAGATCCTCAATGAAATCAATCGAAAACTGCATGCCCTGCTCCCCACCGGCATGTTCATGGCCGCCCAGCTCGTCCGCATCAACCACGCTATGGATAACATGACACTTTGCTGCTGCGGCATGCCCGATATACTGGTCACAAATGCAGCAGGCACAGAAATCAAACACCGCATTCCATCTGCCGGGCTGCCATTAGGTATCATTCCCGATGAAGACTACCTCCATTCCATATCGAATATTACAGCAGACCTTGGGGATCGTGCCCTGCTGGCAAGCGACGGGGTAACAGAGGCCAGAAGCCCGGATGGAGAGTATTTTGGACAGAAAAGATTGGAACAGCAGCTCTCTCAAGGCACAAACCAGGGAAACATCGTTGAATCTATTGCCTCCGCCCTCGAGGAGTTTTGTCTTGATGCGCCTCAAGATGATGACATCAGCCTGGTAGAGGTTCCATTTCTGCCGGATGTGCTGGCGACACTCGATAACGAACTGCCTGCAACCCACGGCAAAGCGACCATCCAGAAAGATGGCTCAGATTTACCTCACAACAGTCTGAGATTTGAGGTTAAGTTAGAGGGGCCCCGCTTGTTGAAAGTCGACCCTGTTCCACTGTTAATCAACCAAATACAGGAGCTGGAGAGCCTAAAAGAGCAGCGCAGAGTAATCTTTACCATATTGAGTGAACTCTACACCAATGCACTTGATCACGGAATATTGAACCTGGACTCTACCCTGAAGGCTGAACCGGGAGGGTTCACAACCTACTTTACAGAACGGGAAAAAAGGCTCCAGGAATTATCAGAGGGATATATCACCATATCCATCCACAGCCGCCTATATTCAACAGGTGGTGAAATTATTATCCGGGTTGAAGACAGTGGCTCTGGCTTTGACTACAAAAATTATCTCTCCAACATTCAAACCGATTCATCTATCCCCAGTGGACGCGGCCTGATGCTCACCAAAGAGCTGTGCAAATCAGTTATATTCTGTGAACCAGGAAATAAAGTGGAAGCAACTTATACATGGAGCAACTGATTAACAGCTGCCATCTAAACAAAACAGATCCGTTTTTTGCTGTTAGAATTATTGCTGGTTTTGCACATCAAACTGGGAGACAGCATGCACTATGCCATTATAGGAACCGACCAGGAAGAGAGCCTTGAAGCGCGAATAAGTGCACGCCCTGACCACCTGCGCCGCCTGGAAAAACTAAAAGAGGAGGGCCGCCTGCTGCTGGCAGGGCCCTTTCCAGCCATCGACAGCAAAGACCCTGGGCCTGTCGGCTTTACCGGCAGCTTGATTGTGGCAGCGTTCCCTGATCTAACATCAGCAAAGGCATGGGCAGATCAGGACCCCTACACACTGACCGGCGTCTATGCCAGCGTTACGGTCACCCCATTTAAAAAAGTACTACCGTAAACCACAAGGAAACCATCCATGCAATCCTTACCCAAGAGACTGATTGTGTTAAGCCTGGCCGTGCTGCTTTCTGGCTGCAATGAGGGGACGGACTCCGTACCCCAGGTTACAACAAAAGCCGCAACGGAAGTCACAAAGCAGGAGCCAGCACCGGAACCCAGCAATACAGCTGCACCGGCTGTCCCACAAAAGGCCACACTTGACGATCCTGATGTAGTTGTCATCGTCAATGGCTCCCCGGTAACAAAATCCATGTACGCAGTTTTTCACCAGCAGTGGCGTCAGGCTCGACAGGGTGTCAAGGGCGATACACCACAAGAGCAGATGGCCATCCTCAATGAGCTGGTCAATGCGATGCTGATCGTACAGGATGCCCAGGCAAAGGGCTTTGACAAAAAGCCGGAGGTAGCCGAGCTGCTGAACCTGCTGCGCATACGCGCACTTGCCGAGATGTCCATTGCCAGCCATGTGCAGCAGCAACAGATATCCAGTGACGACATAAGAGCACTCTATGACCAGCGCTACGGTGACAAGCCACAGCAGGAGTTCAAGGCCCGGCATATACTGTTAACCTCGGAAGAGGATGCCAAGTCCGTTATCAAGGAGCTGGATGGCGGGGCTGATTTCACCGAGCTGGCCAAGGCCAAATCAACCGGCCCCTCTGCATCTCAGGGGGGAGAGCTGGGGTGGTTCGACTCTACACAGATGGTTCAGCCTTTTGCAGAGGCCGTTATGACAATGGAGAATGGAACACACTCCACGACTCCCGTAAAAACCCAATTTGGCTGGCATGTCATTTTTCGGGAAGATGCGCGGGAGATACCGCCGCCCAGCCTTGAAGAGGTACAGGATACGCTAATGAATGAAAAACGCCGGGAGCTGGTGATGTCATACCTGACAGAACTGCGCCAAAAAGCGACTATTCAGGTAAGACCTCCTGTTCAGAAAGCTGCCGATACCAATACAACAGCAGCTCATCCCCCCCACTAAACCACAATGGCTACAGGGAGATACTTCTCCCTGTAGCCATCAATTCGCTTGCCGCTCTTGCAGCAACGCTTCAAGCCCGGCCTCATCCAACACCTGAACCCCCAGCTGTTGAGCCTTCTCCAGTTTTGAGCCTGCTGCATCACCAGCCACCAGGTAATGGGTCTTTTTCGATACACTTCCGGCAACCTTGGCACCCAGACTCTGCAGCTGATCTTTAATCTCTCCACGCGGGCGGCTCAAACTCCCTGTCAGCACAAAGGTCAAGTCTGACAGGGGTTGCTGGTCTGACGGCTCGGCTTCATCCTCATCCCAGTGGATACCTGCGTCGATCAACCGGTCAATCACCTCAAGGTTATGCGGCTGGTGAAAAAAGGCAACGACATGCTCTGCAATCACCGGCCCGACACCATCAACCAGGCTGCACCGCTGATAACGCAGCTGGTCAACCGTCGCTACGGACAGCTGATTCAGCGACTCAAGTTGCTCAACCAGCCGTTTAGCAACCTCCAGGGTAAGCCCCCGGATCTTCAGGCTGGCCAGCCAGCAGGCAAAGTCACCATGCACCACCAGATCCGGATGGCTCTGCAGGTAGTCACAAATGGCTTTTGCCGTGATCTCACCAATGCCTTTAACGCCCTTCTCAATAATAAAGTCTTTAAGCTGCGCCTGCTTCAGCGCATCCAGCGTTTTAAAATGGCTGGCCAGGGCTGCCGCTGTTGCTTCACCCACCTCTCTAATGCCCAACGCAAAAAGAAAGCGAGACAAGGTGGTCTGCTTGCTCTTCTCCAGTGCCTGGAGAAGGTTGTCAGCCGACTTCTCTCCCATGCGCTCCATGCCTGCAAGCTGCTCCCGCTTCAACTGGTAGAGATCTGCCAGATCGTGAACCAAACCACTATCCACCAGTTGATCCACCAGCTTATCTCCCAGCCCTTCAATATCCATCATCCGGCGTGCCGCAAAGTGCTTGATCGATTCCCGCCGCTGGGCGGCACAGCAGAGGCCACCCGAACAGCGCGCAACCGCCTCACCTTCTGGTTTTATCACCTCGGAGCCACAGACCGGACACCGGGTCGGCAGTAGAATTCTCTCTGCACCCTTTGACCGCTTTTCCGGAATGACCCGCACCACCTCAGGGATCACATCCCCCGCCCGCCGAACACAGACTGTGTCACCGGCCCGCACATCCTTGCGCACCACCTCATCCATATTGTGCAGCGTGGCATTGCTGACGGTTGCCCCGCCCACAAAGACCGGCTCAAGCCTGGCAACCGGTGTGATGGCTCCGGTTCGGCCTACCTGAAACTCGACCGCTTTTATCTGGGTTATTGCCTCCTCTGCGGGAAATTTCTGTGCAATGGCCCAGCGTGGTGCACGGGCAACAAAGCCCAGTCTGGCCTGCAGGTCGTAACCGTCCACTTTGAATACGACACCATCAATATCGTAATCAAAACCATCCCGCCGCTGTGCAATCTGGCGATAGTATGCAGCACATCCATCGGCCCCTTTTACCGTCTTGAGTTCAGGGGATACCCGCAGTCCCCAGGCGGCGATCCTGTCGATACTTTTACTGTGGGTGGGGGCCAGTGGGCCACCTTCAATCTCGCCAAACCCATAGCAGTAGATGGCCAGTGGGCGGGTTGCAGTGATACGTGGATCCAGCTGGCGCAGGCTGCCTGCTGCGGCATTTCTGGGGTTGGCAAAGGGCTTCTGCCCCATCTGCTGAGCGCGTTCATTGAGTGCCAAAAAACCGGACTTCGGCATATAGACCTCGCCGCGCACCTCCAGGATTGCAGGCCAGCCACTGCCCAGTAGTGCGAGTGGGATAGAGGGGATGGTTCTTACATTCAGGGTCACATCTTCACCCCGGCGGCCATCACCCCGTGTGGCCGCCTGCACCAGCACACCATCTTCGTAACGCAGGCTGATGGCCAGGCCATCCAGCTTTGGCTCGGCGGCATAGATCAGCTCTTCATCTGTTTTCAGGCGCGCCCTGACACGCTGGTCAAACTCCTTCAGCTCTGCATCAGAGAAGGCATTCTCCAGGGAGAGCATGGGCAGCCGATGATGCACCTGGCCAAAACGATCCAGTGGCTCGGCACCCACCCGCTGCGTGGGGGAGTCAGGGGTGATGAGCTCTGGGAACTGTTGCTCCAGCTGCTGAAGCTCTCGCATGAGCTGGTCATATTCTGCATCAGAAATCAGCGGGTCATCCAGTGCGTAGTAGCGGTAGTTGTGACGATTGATCTCGGCATGCAGCTGCGCAATACGCGTCTTTGCCTCTGCGCTGTGTGGGGTCATCGGCCGCTTTTTGCCAGCATCTGGCGACGTTGGAACTCTACAATCTCTTCACGCTGAAACTCAACCACCTGATGGGTGAGCGTGGAGTGTGTGGCATCCTGTAGCTCACCGTCCAGCTGCTCTGCCAGCTTTTCGGCCACCATCCGCATCTCATCGTACAGTGCCACACCGCCCTGCCCGCCTGATATTTGCAGAAACAGCGCTAATCCCGGGGTTACAAGCTGATCCATTTTATCCAGTGGAAAGGTGCCTGGCTCTACCATGCTGGCCATGCAAAATGTGCTTTTCTTTGATCCATGCGCCTCGCGGCTATAGTGGAAGATATCCATTTCACCAGGTTCCAGGCCGACATCTGCTGCTGCAGTTAAAACATCTTTTCCATTGAACCCGGCCCGCTGCGATACAATATTGATCACAATAACCTTGGCGTCGACGCTGCCCGCCGCCGGAGGTGGCTCTTCCGTTTCATCCGTAGAAAAAAGCGGCATCTGCTCTGCATGATCCAGCCGCGACTCTTCAGCCATCAGTTCGCTCAGCTGATCCAGCTCGCGTGACAACTCATCCGCATCCCCAGGCTGGGGGGACTCAGCGGGTTCATCTGCCCTGGGTGCTTCTAGCTCTGGTGCTGCATCACCTTGATACTCATCGGTAATCACCCATTTTTCGGCTTCGGCCTCTCCATCGCTCCTGTCGGTTTGCGGTCGTGCATTTCGAACCGCATGCAGCTGCGCATTGGCACGTTTATGCCGCTCCCAGAAATAGACTATCAGCACCACGACGATGCCAGCAAGAAATAGAATCAGGCGTAGAAAATCAGCTTCCATTTGTCTCACTCAATAGGTAATGGAGGTGCCTGCAAAGCGCCTCCCGTTGCTACAGGGCCGCCAACTTGGCAGCCTCCTCAACATCGACCGATACAAGCCGGGATACGCCCGGTTCATTCATGGTGACGCCGATAAGTTGATGGGCAATCTCCATGGTTATTTTATTATGGGTGATAAAGATAAACTGAACCTGTGCGGACATGCTCTTGACCAGTTCACAGAAGCGGCCGACATTGGCATCATCCAGCGGCGCATCCACTTCGTCCAGCATGCAAAAGGGGGCTGGGTTCAGTTTAAAAATTGAAAAGACCAGCGCCACTGCTGTCAATGCCTTCTCACCACCCGAAAGCAGCTGGATGCTGCTGTTGCGCTTTCCGGGCGGGCGCGCCATGACGGTGACGCCGGTGTCCAGCAGATCATCCCCGGTCAGCTCCAGATAGGCATGGCCGCCACCAAACAGTTTGGGGAACATCTCCTGAATGCCGGTATTGACCTTGTCAAAGGTCTCTTTAAAGCGGGTGCGGGTCTCTTTGTCGATCTTGCGGATGGCGCGCTCCAGCGTCTCCAGTGACTCTGTCACATCTGCATGCTGGGCATCGAGATACTCCATTCTCTCGGATTGCTCCTGAAACTCATCAATGGCAGCCAGGTTGATTGCACCCAGTCGGCGGATGCGCATGTCCATCCGCTCCACCTGTTCAAGCCACTGCGCTTCGGTGGCCTCATCGGCCAGCTCGTCGATTAACTGATCTCGGCTGAACCCCGTCTCGTTCAGCTGCTCCTCTACGGTTTTGCCACGTATCAGCACCTCTTGCCGCTTCAGCCGGCTCTGATCCAGCCGGGTACGCTCCCGCTGCACCGCCTCTTCGGATTGGCCTCGATCCTGCTCCAGTTGCCGCAGTTTCTGCTCTATCCCCTCCATTGCCTCGCGTGCCTTGACCAGCTGCGCCTCGACCCTGATACGCGCTTCCAGCTGCTGCTCAAGCTGTTGGCTCTGCTCTGCCAGTGGCGCTGCGCCCTTGCTCAGATTGGCTTTTAGCTCTTCCTGGCGGTGGCTCAGCTGGCTCAGCTGTGTCGCCATGCGCTCCAGCCCTTGCATCAGTGATTGGCTGGATGAACGTACCGCCTCTATTTTGAGCGCAAGCTCGTGTGCCTGGTTTCGTCGCAGCTTCGCTGCATCCCGCTTCTCTGACAGCACTGTGCGCAGGCTATCCCGCTGCTCGATCAACCGTTGGCGCTGCTGAGCCAGTGCCTCCATCTTCTCCAGCGCATGGTGCAGGCTGCTTTTGGCACGCTCCAGCTCCTCTCTGTCAGCACTGATCTGGCGGCCTACCTCAGCTGCCTCTTGGCCAATGGCCTTGCGTCGGGCACTCAGGTGATCGGCCTTTACCCGCTTGCTCCCCAGTGCGGCACGGAAGCCAGCTGCCCTTCGGTTGGCCTCATCAAGCTGGCGCTGAACCTGCTCCCGGGACTGCTCTATATCTCTCAACTGCTGCTGGCTCTGCTCAAAGTCAGCGGTCAGTTGCTCTATCTGTGCCCCCATCTGTTTTAGCTCGGCAGCGATCTGCCGTAGTTCATCCTCTCTCGCCAGCACACCGGATTTTTCATCTCTCTCCTGTGCCATGCGCAGCCAGTTGCGTCCTATCCAGATGCCATCACGGGTGATGATGGATTCATACTCTGCCAGGCTCTCCCGCAGTGCAAGCGCCTGGGCAAGATCTTCCACCAGCCGTACACTGCCCAGCAGGTCATGCAGAGGCCAGGGGGAGCTGACTCTGGAGATGAGGCGTTCCGCATAGTCTTCGGCTCTTTTGGGGGTTCTCTTTTCCGTGGCATCGAACAGGGTCAGAGTGCCGTTATGCAGTGCCTGGAGGCTGGCCGCCAGATCGGAGAAGGCATCGACACATACGGCCTGTAGATGGTAGCCCAGCACGGTCTCTACGGCGTGTTGCCACTCTGGCGCTACATCCAGCCGTTCGGCCAGACGGGTGGCATCGGCCAGTTCATGCGCCTCCAGCCACTCTACTACGGCGGTCTCCTGCTTGCCCAGCGCCGCCTGTTGCAGTGCTTCAAGTGAGGCCTGACGCCCTCGAGCCATCTGTTGTTGTTCACGCATCTGGTCGAGTTTGTGGGCAGAGCGGGTATTGGCCTCTCTCATCTCGCCCAGCTGGGCAATCCGGTGGGTCAGCTGCTGTTGCAGTCTGCCTATCTCTCCTTGCCCCTCTTCTGCCTGTTGCTCCAGCTGCAAAATCTCCTGGTTCAGCTGTGAATCATCCAGTTGTTCCAGCTCACTGTTCAGGCGTTTCATGCGTTGCGAGAGCTGCCGCTCCTGTTGCTCCAGGTGGTTGATGCGGGTGCGTTCAACCTGGGCGGTCTGGGCCGGTTCTGTGGATCTTTGGTTAAAGCTGTCCCATTCGTTTTGCCAGTTCTGCATAGCCTGTTCGGCTTCAGCCAGCTGCTCAGCGGCCGTCTTCTCATGGCTGCGGGCAGTCTGCAGCCTGGGTTCATCCTCTGCCAGAATCTGGCGGAGCGCTTTCAGGCTCTGCTCATCCTGCTGACGATGGTTGCCGGCTTCGGCCAGGGCCTCTTCCGCCTGTTCAAGGTCATGTTCATGCTGGTGGCGCGCGTCTCTGGCATATTGAATGGCCTGTTCCAACCGGGAAATCTCGGCACCTACGCTATAAAATTCGGCCTGCACCTTGTTGAAGTGGTCATTGGCGCAGATGTGATCTTGCCGTTGCTGCTCGATCTCGGCCTCCTGCCGCCGCTGTTTTGCCACAACTGCTTCCAGCGCAGTCTCTTGTTCTGCAATGGCTCTATCCTGCTGTTGCAGGCTTTTATCAAAGCTGCTCCAGCGCAAGGTCAGCAACTCGGCCTTCAGGCGGCGCTCCTCCTGTTTTAGAATCTTGTATCGCTCTGCAGTGGCGGCCTGGCGTTTAAGGTGTTGCAGCTGTTTGGCAATCTCTTCGCGTAGATCATCGAGCCGCTCGAGGTTCTCGCGGGTATGTCTGATTCGGTTTTCGGTCTCCCGCCGCCGCTCTTTGTACTTTGATATGCCCGCCGCCTCTTCCAGAAAGCGGCGCAGCTCTTCCGGGCGCGCTTCTATAAGCCTGGAGATCGTCCCCTGTTCAATAATGGAGTAGCTGCGTGGCCCCAGCCCTGTACCCAGGAAGAGGTCGGTGATGTCGCGTCTGCGGCAGCGTACGCCATTCAGATGGTAGAGGGATTGCCCATCACGGGAGACGTGTCGCTTGACCGATATCTGGGTGTAGTGTGCGTACTGCCCTCCGGCACAGCCATCACTGTTATCAAACAGCAGCTCGACTGCGGCCGTCCCCACCGGTTTGCGGGAGGTGGAGCCATTAAAGATCACATCGGCCATGGATTCGCCACGCAGATGCTTGGCTGAACTTTCACCCATCACCCAGCGCACTGCATCGATGACGTTGGATTTTCCACAACCATTTGGCCCCACGACACCCACCAGATTACCGGGCATGGGAACATGAGTAGGATCAACAAAGGATTTGAAACCCGCCAGCTTTATTTTTTCCAGACGCATAGGGCGCTAAGATACAGGCAGCTGCAACAGGATACAAGCCGTTCAAACGCAAACATGCCCATCGGAAGCAACACTCTATCTTCATGATTATATTGTGAATTGTTTTTATTTTTGTGGTTTCAAAAGAAGCCGGTTTTCGTGTTTCATAAGACCCCGTATAATCGCCTCTCCAAAACCCTACTCAACGGATCACTAGCATGTCATCTCAACCCGGCAAGTCTCTGGAAACCTTTGAAAATCCCCAGCAAACGACCGATTACACCATCCGCATCCAGGTGCCTGAGTTTACCTGCCTCTGCCCAAAGACCGGCCAGCCTGATTTTGCTGAACTTACCGTTGAGTATATCCCTGACCAACTCTGTGTGGAGCTGAAATCACTAAAGCTCTATGTGTGGGCGTTTCGTGACGAGGGGGCCTTTCATGAGGCGGTGACCAACCAGATTCTGCAAGATCTGGTAGCGGCAACACAGCCACGATTCATGCGACTGACAGCTGAGTTCAACGTGCGGGGTGGCATCTATACGGCGATCGTGGCAGAACATCGGGCAGAGAGCTGGCAACCAGCACTGCCTGTCTCTCTGCCCTGATGCCCGCCCTATAGCTATTGCAGCTGGTTGAGCAGCTGTTTTACCTCCTGAACAACGGCTGATTCAGGGTGATCCCGGAGATTTCTCTGTAGCATCTTTTGGGCCTCTTCCACACGCCCTACCTTATGCAGAGCATAGGCTACATGGTAGCCGATCTCTGGATTTGTCGGGGCGCTTACAAAGGCCTGCTGCAGTATCTGCAACCCTCTCTCCTGTTCGCCAAATTTCACCAGTATCCACCCATAGGTATCTACAATTTCAGGGGTTTCAGGTGCCAATTCATAGGCTTTTTTACTCAGTATCAAGGCTCTTTTGTCGCCTTTGGTCTGATAAAGCCACGCCAGATTATTGAGCACCAGTAGGTTTTTCGGGGCCAGCTCATGCACCTTTTGATAGGCGCTGATGGCCTCGGCATCCTGTTTCATCGACTGGTACTGCACCCCCAGCATGCTCAGTACGGCAATGTTTTCAGGCTCCTCCTTTAACCACTCATTCAACGTTGCAACCGCTTTTTCTGGCTTGCCAACAGCGCTATATTGTCTGGCAAGCGTGGTGGCAAGCCGGGCAGAGGGCTGCACCCTGTGCCCTTTTTCATACAGCTCCAGCGCTTTTTCTGGCTGCTTTCCGTTTTGAAATACTGCTGCACTTATCTCATAACCTGCTGATCGTTCAGGGTGGTTTTTTATGATCCAATCTGCCTGCCTTGAGGCCTCATCATAGTTACGGCTCCTCAGCTCCAGCCCCGCCAGTATGATCCTGGCCTGGGTGAAGTCCTCTTTCAGCTTCAGTGCCTGCTGTAAACTTGCCCGGGCATTCCTTTGTTCATCTCCCCTTAACTGGGCGCGCGCCAACAGCAGCCAGGCGCCAGGCGCGGCAGCCTGCTGTTGCGTCAGGATCTCATAGTTACGGATGGCGCTGTTGACCTCGCCTGCGGCCAATTGCACATCAGCAACGGTTTTCACTACATTTGGATTCTTGGGGAATTTTTGTGACAGCGCATTGGCCAGTGACAATGCCTTGTGTGGCTTTTTCAGGTTCAAATAGTAGCGGGCTAACGCTATGCCCGGCTGGGACAGTTCAGGGTTCAGTTGATAGGCTTTTTTCAACCACTTTTCAACCTCCTCATTCTCGCCTTTTTTTGCCATCAGATCGGCCATCCCCAACAGTGCGCCAAGGTGCTTTTCTGATCTCGACAGGATGCTTTTATAGCGCCGCTCCATAGCTTCACTATCTTTGTTGGCAAAATCTATTCGAACCAGGTTCATCTCTGCGGTAAAAAATTCCGGGTCGATGGCCAGTGCTCTGTTAAATTGCCTGGATGCCAGTTGGGTATCACCTTTATAGAGATATGCCAGCCCAGTCAGATTAAAAGGTATCGGGCTTTCCGGCATCTTTTTCTCCAGCGCTTTGCTTGCCACCAGTGCCTTTTCATACTCCTTTTTTTGCAGGTGCGAGAGCACCAGCAAGATGTCTGCCTGAACCACCCCCTGCCCCAGATCCACTGCGGATTTCAGCTCCGTTATCGCCTCTTCTGTTTCACCTTGTGCCAGCAGGCTCATCGCCAGCTCTGTGCGCAATATCGCCAGATCCGGTTCAATGGCGATGGCCTTGCTCAGCATATCCGCACCCTTCTCCTGTTCACCGCTGTGCAGATAGGCGCTGCCCAGCAGTGCCATTAGCTGCGGGTCTTTGGCGTGCTTTATCAAGGCTTGCTCAAGAATCTTAACGGCCATTTTTGGCTGCTTAAGCTTCATCCTGGTTGCTGCCAAAAGTTTAACCGCCTGGATGTTCCCAGGCATTGCGGCGACAACACTCGCCAGGTATTCCGCTGCAGTTTCCAGATCACCCTTCGCATAACTGGTCATTCCATATAACCACTGGCTCTGGATGTGCTTTGGATTATTGCGCAGTGCCAATTGCAGCAGCTCCGCAGCTCTATCATATTCTTTGCTCTGAAATGCCAGCAGGGCTCTTAAATATTGCGCAGCCGGGCTATTTGGAAATTGCTTCTCTATAATATCCAGATCTTCAGGAACGCGATCGAACTCACCTTTTGCCAGGCGGATCGTCGCCCTGACGAGACGAGCCTGCAGGTGTTTTGGGTTGATGGCAATGATTTTTGTGAAGTCATCTTCGGCTTGATCAAGCCTGCGCGCCTGCCGTGCAAGGTCTCCACGAATCATGAGTGCCCTGATGTTTTCTGGCTCCTTCTCCAGCACCCGGCTAACCAAGGCCATTGCCCCTTCACTCTGCCCTCTTTTTAGTGCCAGCTGAGCCATGGCGATCAATGATGAGCTGTTTTCCGGATCCAGCTCGCGTGACTCTTTGTAGGCTTTTTCAGCCTGCTCCAGTTTTTCAAGCCCCTGATAGGCCAGCCCTCTTATAATCAATAGTTCCGCTTTGAAGCTGCCAGATTCGCCAGCGTCCGGTTTTATGGTTTCAAGCGCCTCCTTATATTTCCTCTGTAGCAACAGCGCATGCCCCATCTCTTTTAGCCATCTCTCCTGAGTGACATGCAGCTTGGCCACACGCCGAAACTCCTTCTCAGCCGAAGCTGCATCACCCGTTTTAAGATAGATATTGCCCAGCATGATCCGGGCATCCACATGCATTGGCTCACGCTGTAGTGCATTTTTCAGCTCGATAACCGCTGATCTCACCTCCCCTTCCGCCAGGTATTTTTCGGCTTTATCTACATACTCCTGCACATTGGGCGCTGCCAGCAGAGCCGCAGAAAAAAACATGGAGACCACTGCAAACAGGGTGCATCTATACCACGGCATGGTGTGCTTTATCATTTGTGCTTACCTTCCAAAGTTAACAATCTGTCAATCCAGTCAGATTTCAAGTTTATATTTACGCACTAGGTTGTAGAGCGTCGGTCGCGTCACACCCAACATATCTGCGGTGCGGGATACGTTATTATTCGTGAGGTTAAGCGCCCGCAGAACCGCCCTGCGCTCTGCCTCTTCTCTCACTTCACGCAGATTGAAAGGTGCCACTTCAACCTCCAGCTCTGCAAGCTCAAGATCATCAGCTGTTATCTGCATCTCATCGGCCATAACCAGGGCGCGCTTGACTCGGTTTTCAAGTTCACGCACGTTACCCGGCCACCCATAGTTTTCAATCGCCTCTAAAGCCGCTTTGGAAAGCTCCCGTGCAGGCAGCTTTAACTCTTGTATAAAATGTTGCAAAAAGGTACGCGCCAGCACCACGGCATCCCCCTCTCTCTCTCGCAGAGGCGGCACCACGATTGTGGCTTCATTCACGCGGTAGTAGAGGTCTTCCCGAAATCCCCCCTCTTTGATCTGTTCAAGCAGGTTCTGGTGGGTGGCGCATACTACCCGTACATCGACTTCAATTTCACGCCGGCCACCCACGCGTTCAATCACTCTCTCTTGTAGAAAACGCAGCAGTTTTGCCTGAAGTGGAAGTGGCAGGTCACCAATCTCATCTAAAAAAAGCATCCCTCCATCAGCATGCTCAATCTTGCCAACCGTTGTTTTTGCCGCCCCGGTAAAGGCACCTTTCTCATAGCCAAACAGTTCGCTCTCCAGCAGGTTCTCTGGAATTGCCGCACAGTTGATGGCGACCAGCCGTTTGTTGGAGCGGTCACTTAGACTGTGCAGTGCCTTTACCAGCAGCTCTTTGCCTGTTCCACTTTCACCCAGTATCAGTGTCGATACATTGGTTGGCGCCAGCTTTTCTATGGAGCGGCAGACCTTGAGCATCTGAGGGCTGGCCGTAATCAAGCCATCCAGTGGCATGGCAGCCTGCTGCTGCTCTAACTGGTGATTCTGTTGTTCCAGATGGTGGAGTCGTACCGCTCGCTCTAAAATCAGATTCAAGAGATCCGGGTCTATCGGCTTTTCATAAAAGTCGTAGGCACCCAACCCGATGGCTCTGACCGCATTCGTACGGTCGTTATGCCCGGTAACAACAATAATCTTGGTATCAGGAGCCAGCGCCAGTATCTCCTCCAGCGTTGCAAAGCCCTCGCTGGTTCCTCCGGGGTCTGGAGGCAGCCCGAGATCCAGGGTGACGACACTGGGTTCAAATCTGCGCAGTTGGGCAAGCGCTGTGGTTCGATCAGCTGCCACTTCAATCTCAAAGCCTTCAAAGCTCCAGCGTAGCTGGCTCTGTAACCCTGGGTCATCCTCAACAATAAGCAGTTTTTTAGCTTTGTCGCTCAAGTTTTTTCCTTTGGTTTTTCAGTGAACGCAAGCGGTGCCAATGGCAGCACCATCGTGAAGAGGGTTCCTGCACCTGGGGTGCTGGAGACCAGCACCTGTCCGCCAATGGCATTTACAAATTCACGGCACTCGTAGGCCCCTATCCCCATGCCGGTCAGCCCTTTCGTCGAGTCAAACGGGCGGAAGAGGCGCTCTCTGATAAAGGCCTCATCCATACCCAGGCCGGTATCACGCACCTCCACTATAGCCTGCCCAGATGCAGAATGCAGCCTGATCTCAACACGCCCATCTACTGGCGTCGCATCCTGGGCATTCTGTATGACGTGCCCAAAGACCGCACCCATGCGGTCTCTATCGGCGAGAATTACTATCTCTTCGTTCACTCCGTTGAACACCGGCACCGGGGTCTGGCTGGAGCACTCCAGAATCAGATCACGAAGCATGGCATTGAGCTCAATCTGGGATCGGTTGTCTCCCGGCATGGCGCTACGCATCTGTGCCATTAAGCGGCTCATTTTAGATACAGAATTATCAATGGTCTGCATGACATCATCAATGAATTCAGGGTTGTTTTTATGGCGGACTGCATTCTTTGTAACCAGTGAGAGTTGCGCAATCAGATTTTTCAGGTCATGGATCACAAATGCTGACAGCCGGTTGAACCCTTCAAACTGCTGGGCCTCTGCCAAAGCGATAGCGGCTCTGTTTAATGCCAGATAACTGGCAACCTGACGCCCCGCAGTTTTGAGCAGGTCCATATTTTCCCAATTCAGCGCATGCTTGGCCCGCGGGGTTGCCAGCAGTACAAATCCTTGCAGTTTTGCATCATGCAGCAGTGGAACCAGCAGCCATGCACGCTCTAGTTTCAGCAGCCAGTCAGGCAGCTCCAGATCGGTGTAAAATGAGGGGTCTTCAAGATACTCTTCGAGGTTGACCACCCATTGCCGCTGCTCGAAAAACAGCAGCAATGATTCCAACCCCGAGCTGCTCTTTGCTCCAACCTCTGACAGGTGCCAGCAGGCTACATTGCTGTACGCCCCTTGCCCCTCTCGCAACCAGAGCAGACCCCCCGGGCTTTCAACGATACCTGCCATCGCTGATATGGCCCGCTCTTGCAGTGGTCGGTCCTCCCCTTCACCTGACAGAACCTGTATAAGGCGCAGCCACTCTTCGCGATAGTCGTAGCGATAGTTGAAGAAGTGCTTGTTTAAAAAAACCTTTGTCTTGGCTCGTAAAGAACCGGAGAGGAGGATCGCAAGCAGCCCTATAGCGGCTGCAAATATAAAGGTGATCTGGAGTATTGTCCCCCACTCTCCACCATAGAGTTTAATGTAGTAGCCTGCCACCGCCATCAGCAGCATGTAGAGGCCGGCACCAAATATTGAGGTGGTATGAAAGACCATCTGTCGGGAGACAAACAGGTCAACGGACCACTGGGGGTTGCGCGCAGAGGCCACCACGATCAGCGGTACGATCAAGGCATTGACAGCGCCTCTGGCATACCAGATATCACCATCGATCCGTCTGAACAACAGGGCATCTGAAAAGAGATAAAAATCAAATATAAATATGCCGCCAAGGCCAAGACAGAGATATTTTATGCCCCATCGCTCATCGGCGGGGGTATTTCTGAACAGCTGTTCAACCAGAACCACGCCACACAATGCAAGCAATACCTGGCCTAAAAATCTCAGATCGAAGCCAAGATTAAGATATGGGATTTCAGTATTGAATAGCAGGAGGTCATCAAAGGGAAGGATCAAGAGAAGGCAAAGGAAAAAAACCACTCTCCGTAGAATCTTTAAATGGCTGGCATATCGGCTTCGTTGTCCAGCTGCTGGTAGTAGCAACCTGATCAGGAAGGCCAACCATGTCAGTGCACGTAATACCTCTACAGCCCAAACCAGCGCCACGGGTATGACCTGATAGGCGGCCTGTATTGCTAAGATTGCGGCCCATATCGATGTAACCAGCGCTGCAAGCAGCAGCATTCCACCTTGCGTTTTGCCTCGCCAGCTGGTTGACAGCAGTATGGCAAAGACCAGGAAGGCGAGCGCGGCAGCTGAGTAGCCTAAGACCCCAAATTCAAACATTGTATGGAGGCATATTCATGGTAAAGGCTTTATAGTGCTATTGCGCACCCTTGCCAAACAACACCACCTCAACGGTCTGAATCAGCACATTCAAATCCAGAAACAGGCTGGCATTTTTCACATAGTAGAGGTCGTACTCCAATTTGCGCCGGGCATCATAAGCTGTCGCACCATACGGGTATCGCAATTGAGCCCAGCCTGTCACACCAGGTTTCATGCGATGGCGCTCATGATAGTAAGGGATATCCTTGGATAGTTGATCCACAAATTCCGGCCGTTCCGGGCGTGGGCCTACCATGCTCATATCACCCAGCAAAACATTCACCAGTTGTGGCAGCTCATCCAATCTTGTCTTGCGCATCATGCGCCCAAGCCTGGTCACTCGTGAGTCGTTTTTGCTTGCCCAACGGGCAACGCCATCCGCCTCGGCATCGGTACGCATGCTTCTGAACTTATAGACGTTGAAGGGTTTTCCATTTTGCCCGACTCGAATCTGGTTGAAAAAAACCGGATCCCGAAAGCGCGAATCAATCAGGCTTGCAATAGCCACCAGCAGCATAACAGGTGTCAGACAGATCAGCATAAAAGTGCTCACCACAATATCCAGCAGGCGTTTGCCGTACTTGGCAAATCCCCCCATGTTGAAGCCCCCTGAAAACAGAATCCAGCTTGGGTAGAGAAGATCTATCTTGACACAGGCGGTCTCCTTCTCCAGAAACCCCAGCAGGTCATAGACGCGAATGCCACTCATCTTGCAGTCAATAATATCATCCACGGGGAGACGCCGACGCCGGTCATCGACGGCCACTACAATCTCATCAATCCCCTCTTTGAAGGCCAGTGCCAGCAGGGAGTCGCTCAACTCTATCTGCCTCGACTTGGGAATGACATCATCTTTATCATGCAGGTGGAGGAACTTTGCTATGGAAAAACCCACTCCTGTATCTTCCAGATCATGTATCAGCTTGGCATTTTTCCCGGTTCCCAATACCAGCAGTCTGTGTTTAAAAGCCTCTGCTCCGGCGATATGAATATAGATCTCTCTTACCAGCAGCACCATGACAAAAGAGAAGAGCAGTGCAATAGCAAAGACACCGCGTCCAAGTGATAACTCAGGGAAGGTGAAAAAAGCCAGGGTTGAAGCCATTGAGGCAAATAGAAAAGCCAGGCCGGTACGTAAAATAAGATCGGCTCTATCCTGAAGACCACGCTGGTAGGTTCCCATCGAGACCATTGAGATCAACATTACAACCGCAAACAGTACCGCGACTACAAGTAGATGCTGCTCATCTATCGCCCGCTGGAGCTGTTCTAATGGGTACAGCATAAAGTACCCGGCGAACAGTGCCAAAAAAAACAGTGCCAACTCGACGGCTCCAAGCAGCAGGAAGTGTCTTGATATATAATGTCCAAACAGTCTGATCATCAGATAATAAATGCCTCATGCATTGGGCTGTAGAAATTTTTAGTAGGAGAGGTCTCAAATGCCCCAATGAAGTATACAAGACCACGGCATTAAGAACCATGGAGCAGAGGGGCAAGTAAACTCAAACCGGATGCGCAACAAAGATACTCATTTTTAAATCTGATATAACAACTTAACAAATAACGGGTTCCAGCATGTTTGATATGAACAATACGAAAATCGGCATTATTGGCCTTGGCTATGTCGGACTGCCTCTTGCGGTAGAGTTTGGAAAAATCCTTCCAACCTTTGGCCTGGACAACAACAGTACACGCATTACAGAACTTAAAGAGGGAAAGGACAGCACACTGGAAGTTGATCTAGCTGAGCTTCAACAGGCCAAACAGTTACATTTTACTGACCAGCCTGAAGGGCTGCGCGGTTGCAATTTCTATATCATCACCGTTCCCACACCCATTGATGAATATAAAAGGCCCGATCTCTCCCCACTGATTAGTGCCTCGCAAACGCTCAGTAAATTGATCCAGCCCGGTGATGTAGCGGTCTTTGAATCCACCGTCTATCCAGGCGCCACCGAGGAGGTCTGTGTCCCTATACTTGAGCAGGGTTCCGGACTCAAATTCAACCAGGACTTCTTTGTCGGCTACAGCCCGGAGCGCATCAATCCCGGTGACAAGGAGCATCGTGTTACCAACATTTTAAAAATCACCTCTGGCTCCACACCGGAAACGGCTGATTATGTCGATGCGGTCTACCGGCGTGTCATCACCGTCGGCACCCATAAGGCCAGCAGCATTCAGGTGGCAGAGGCGGCCAAGGTGATTGAAAACACCCAGCGCGATGTCAACATTGCACTGATCAATGAGCTGGCCATCATTTTCAACCGCCTGGGCATCGACACGGACGAAGTGCTCAAGGCTGCCGGCACCAAGTGGAACTTCCTGCCCTTCAAACCTGGGCTGGTCGGTGGCCATTGCATCGGTGTCGACCCCTACTATCTGACCCACAAAGCGCAGGCCATTGGCTATAACCCTGAAATCATCCTTGCCGGACGGCGCATCAATGACGAGATGGGCGTCTATATCACCAACTGTGTAATTAAGCTTATGATCAAGCGAGGCATACAGATCAAGGGGAGCAACATATTGGTGCTTGGCCTGACCTTTAAGGAGAACTGCCCGGATCTGCGCAACACGCGCGTAGTGGATATTCTGGAAGAACTGGATGACTATGAGGCCAATGTCGATATACATGACCCCTGGGTGAATAGCGGCGAAGCGGAAGATGAGTACGGCATTCAACTGACCCAGCAGCCTCAAAGCAACCACTATGACGCCGTCATTCTGGCCGTTGCACACCAGGAGTTCGAAGCCATGGGCAGCAAAAAAATTCGCGGTTTCTGCAAACCTGGGGGGGTGCTTTTTGATGTTAAAAACACCCTCCCGGCAGCCGATGTAGATGGCCGTCTTTAATCTGGAGCAATAATGAAAGTATTGGTTACAGGCAGTGCAGGTTTTATTGGATCAGCCCTCTCACTCAGGCTCCTCGATCGGGGTGATGAGGTCATCGGTCTGGACAACCTGAATGACTATTATGATGTGAATCTGAAAAAAGCCCGCTTGGCACGCATTGAGCATCACAGCAATTTTACAGATGTCCGGCTCAACCTGGAAGACCGTGAAGGGATTGCTGAACTGTTCAAAAGGCACAAGCCGGACCGCGTTGTTAATCTCGCAGCACAGGCCGGTGTTCGCTACTCACTGGAAAACCCGCTGGCCTATATTGACAGCAACGTACTGGGCTTTGCCAACATCCTTGAAGGGTGCAGGCATAACGGCATCGAGCATCTGGTCTACGCCTCCAGCAGCTCGGTCTATGGCGCCAACACCAATATGCCATTCTCTGTGCATCATAATGTTGACCACCCATTGAGTTTCTATGCCGCAAGCAAAAAAGCCAACGAGCTTATGGCGCACACCTACAGCCATCTCTATGATCTGCCCACCACCGGGCTGCGTTTTTTTACCGTCTATGGCCCCTGGGGGCGCCCCGACATGGCGCTGTTTATGTTCACCAAAAGCATACTGGCGGGTAATCCCATAGATGTCTTCAACTACGGCAACCACCGACGTGACTTTACCTATGTCGATGATATCGTTGAAGGTGTGATTCGGGTGCTGGATCAACCCGCCTCTCCAAACCCGGAGTGGAACGGCGATGCCTCAGACCCCGCCACCAGCCTGGCTCCATACCGTATCTACAACATTGGCAACAACAGCCCGGTTGAATTGATGCGCTATATTGAAGTACTGGAGGAGTGCCTGGGCAAAAAAGCCGAAAAAAACCTGTTACCCCTGCAACCTGGCGATGTACCCGATACCTATGCAGATGTAACAGACCTCATCAATGATACCGGCTACAAACCCAATACCTCTGTTGAAGAGGGGATTGCGCATTTTGTTGCATGGTACCGCGACTACTACAAGACCTAAGCCGATGCGTATTCTTCACACCATGCTGCGCGTTGGCAACCTTGAAAGGTCAGTTCAGTTCTACACCGAAGTGCTGGGTATGAGAGAGCTGCGCCGTAAAGAGTATCCCGATGGCAAGTTCACCCTGGCCTTTCTCGGTTATGGAGAAGAGTCAACAAATACGGTACTCGAACTTACCTACAACTGGGGAGAGGAGAGCTACGACCTGGGCCATGGGTTTGGCCATATTGCCATTGAGGTCGATGATGTCTACCGAGCCTGTGAAGCCATGAAAAAGCAGGGGGGAAAGATCATTCGTGAGGCTGGCCCCATGAATGCAGGTGCCACCATTATTGCATTTCTGGAAGATCCTGACGGTTATCAGATTGAGCTGATTGGGTGTAAATCCTGAATCCCAATAAAACAGCCCGCTTTAGCGGGCTGTTTTATATCTGGAGCAACGGCTCACTGCCATTGCAACTGCCAGCTATTAGTCGTCCCAATCGCCTTCCGGCCCTTTATCTGAATCAATCGCTGCGCCTTTTTCTGCAATCTTCTCCGGCGTCCATTCAGCAGGATCTTCAATCACCGTACCTTTTGCTCCCACATCATAGGAGTCCGCCTTCAGTATCAGGTCAATGGCTAGTAGCGCAGTATCCCTGGCATTGAATACATCGACCAGCAAGGTATAGACAAAATTCTCTACCCGCTGAACCATACGCTCACGAATCTCTGCGGGCTGACCCAGCAGACGATTTTCAAAGGGGAGGTTGAGCTTTTTATAATCACCCTTCTTTAACCCTTTTGAATCCGCATAGGCCACCATCTCAGCCCAGACGGCCTCTTCCACACCTTCGCCTTTGATTTTGATGAACTGCTCATTCTCATCCAGGATGGCATTGCCGTAGTCATTGACCTCAACCCCCCAGGAGATCATCTGTAGCGCCGTCGCCACATTGGCCTTGGTCGTCAGGGTCTTTGCCGCAATCTCTCGTAGACGTTCCGAGCTATTGCCCGAGGTGCCATGCTGCGCGCCCGAGACCTTATACGGTGCCAGTGCATTGTGGATCTCTGCGGTCAGGCCGACCTGGATGCCGGCATCACTGGCCTCAAGCCCGTGTGATGTACCATTGTTGAGTGCAATCCAATCCGGGTGGATGCCATGCGCATTAAGCCCCTGGATCAGGAACAGTGCCTCTTCTGCAGTTGAGAGGCCATGCTTGCCTTTAATCTCGCCCACCTCTGTTTCATATCCGGCCCAGGCGGGAAAGAGTGGATTCAGCTCAATGCTTGCATTGAGATTATCAGCATCCGGCAGATGTGAGGCATCAATGGCAATGGAGGTAATGCCTGCATCAAACATGGAGGGGATCTCGGCTTTTGCCCTCTCGATATCGGCATCGCCCTTGATGCCATAGTGGTCGGCATGGATGGCGACCGGGATGGTGATACCCATCTCATTACAGTAGGCATCGGCCTGGCGAGCCATGTTCCAGAGGCTCACTGGACAGTACGCATTTGCACCGCCTTCAGACTTTGCAATCTCGATAATGACCGCTGCATTGGCTCGTTGGGCGGCTCTCAAGGTTCCGCGTACTGCAAAGCTGTTGCGTCCATTGGCAGCAATGGTTATCGCATTGCCCTTTGCCAGCATGGCACGATCAATGACCTTTCCACTTACCAGCAGCGCTTTAGAATAGGGGAACAGCTTAACCACGTTGGGTGGTCGTCCAATTTCAAGTGCTTTCAGATAATCTGCTGAGAATTCAGTCATTTCCGCCTCCAATTATTATTAAGAAATAGATCGGGTTGATTGTCCCTGACCAGGCTAATTGACTGCAACTATAGCAGGTATGATGTTTTTAGATGTGGGCAAACTGGGCAATGGGGGAATTCAGATAGAGAAAGGCCGGGGTCAGCCGCTGCCAACCCCAGCCATAGCCACCGTTTAATTGATCTTGATCAGCTCAATATCAAATATCAGCGTGGAGTTTGGGCCAATATTGCCGCCAGCACCTTGCGCACCATAGGCCAGCTCAGATGGAATGAAGGCCTGCCATTTGGCCCCCTCTTTCATCAGCTGGAGAACCTGTGTCCAACCTGGAATGACACGATTGACGGGGAAGCTGGTTGGCTCACCACGACTATACGAGCTGTCAAACTCCTTGCCATCGATCAGCGTACCTCGGTAATGAACACTTACGCTATCGGTTGCTTTTGGCGTATTGCCTGTTCCCTCTTTAATGATCTTGTACTGCAGCCCATTCTCAAGTGTTACCACGCCGGGCTTGGCCTTGTTTTCAGCTAAAAAGGCGGCTCCCGCCTTGGCATTATCCTCTCCGATCTTTGCCTGCCGTGCTCTCTGATCTGTTTGGAATTTTTGCATGACAGCCGCTGCCTCCTCACCCGCCAGACGTGGGGTCGCGCCATCCAGCCCATCCTTGATCGCTTTGGTCAAGGTGTCAAAGTCAACATTCATATTTTGTTGTTTCATCTGGGCACCTGCCTGGTAACCCAGCACATAGCTGACTTTCTGCTGATCCGTATCCAGCTTGACCTCATCTGCAACGGCTGCTGTGCTGAGTCCAAGTAATGCAATGGCAATGCCCTGTTTTATTTTCATTTTCATAAGTTACCCTGATTGATAAAAATGAGTGGTGACCTGTATCCGGTCTTAAGTAATGTTTAAAACATTTTTTTGTTGCATCATACCTGATGCTTTTCATCTGTTGAAATCCGTTTTTTAGGACAAGTTTTTACACTGTCAGTTCCCGCCTGAAACAGTGAACAGAGAGAAATAGTTGTTTCGAACCGCAGCCACAAACTCCTCCCGATCCATGCCTCTGCTCTGGGCTACACAAGCCGCTACGTGGCTTACATATTCCGGATAGTTTGCTTTACCACGATGTGGCACAGGTGCAAGATAGGGGGCGTCTGTCTCAATCAGAATCCGATCCAGCGGAACCCGCTTTGCAACCTCTCGCAGCTCAGCAGCACTTTTGAATGTGATAATACCGGAGAAGGAGATGTAAAAACCAAGATCCAGCGCCTCTCTGGCCATATCCCAATCTTCTGTAAAACAATGCATCACCCCCCCCACATCACGGGCACCCTCCTCCTGCATGATCTGGATGCTCTCTTTGCGGGCAGCACGGCTGTGGATAATAAGCGGCTTGCTACAGGCCTTTGCCGCAGCAATATGGGTACGGAAGCGCTCACGTTGCCAGTCCAGCTCACCGCTGCTGCGAAAGTAGTCAAGCCCTGTTTCACCTATGGCTACATTTTTGGGATGCGCGGCCAACCTGACTAGCTCATCCGGTTCAGGCTCATGGCGATGCTCTTCGTTTGGGTGGACTCCGGCAGAGATAGAGATCTGATCGTACGGCTCTACCAGTGACAGCATCTCAGGGTAGCTCTCCATGTCGATGGAGACACAGAGCATCTGCCCTACCCCGGCATTGCGAGTCGCATCCAGAAAAGCGGAAAAATTGCCATCATAAGGAGAGAGGTCGACTCTATCCAGATGGCAGTGGGAATCTACCAGCATGAGCTATAACTTTTTTATTAATGGAGACCGTTACATCGTATGGGTGGGGCGATCTGAATTCAGTGCACCACCCAGATAGCCTTCAATCTTGTTTCGGGCGGTACCCTTATCCTGGTCGCTGAACTGTACGCCAATGCCTGCTGCCCGGTTGCCTTCTGCACCCATCGGGGTTATCCAGATAATCTTTCCCGCAACCGGGATGCGTTCCGTCTCCTCCATCAGGGTGAGCAGCATAAACACCTCATCCCCAACTCTGTATTTTTTATTGGTCGGAATGAACAGGCCGCCATTTTTTACAAACTGCATGTAGGCCGCATAGAGGGCTTTCTTATCCTTTATCGTAAGAGAGAGGATGCCTTGCCGTCCAGCAGCGGATGTGTTTGGTGGATTCATTGGATATTCTCAGGTTCGCATCGTTGTCTTTTTACTATTGGCCCAGGCCAGTAAAATACTTTCCAGTGTCATAAGGCTGTTGAGTTGCGAGCCAAGGGTTCGATTGGCCTCATAGACCCGGTCCAGCATTCCATAGAGCACTGTTAAGTCTAGTACCTGCGCCATCGCCTGCAAATTCTGGATCTGGTCGGGGTTATATAGCGCTGGTGGCTGCTTGCCAAACTTAAGCCGGAGCATATCAATCAGCCAGCCATTCATCCAATTCAGGACGCGGGAAAGCTCCAGCTTATCCCAGCGCCCGGCAATGGCTACCGGATCCTCTCTGCCATTCAACGCGGCATGAAACTCATCGACCATTCTGGCTCTTTCTTGAAGCAGCCCCGGCACCGCAAGCTGTTTGGCAAGCAGTGGGGCACCACTTCCCATTGCCAGCAGCAAGGCAGGATCGCCCTCCTCTATCTGGGTTGCCAGCCACTCCGTTGCCTGCTGGCGGGGAGGAACCGGGCAGGTGATACGCTGGCAACGGCTTCGGATTGTAGCAGGCAGCCGCCCTGGGCGGCTGGTTACCAGCATGATAACAGTCCAGGGTGTCGGCTCTTCCAGGGTTTTAAGCAGGCTATTGGCGGCGGCTCTATTCATGGCATCTGCTGGCTCAAGCACCGTAACCTTATAGCCCCCTGACTGCGCCATCAGCGCCCCTTTGTCGACAAAGGCACGGATGGTGTCAATCTTGATGGCCTTGCCCGCCTCCTCTGGCTCGATGCATCTGTAATCCGGGTGGTTCCCCACCTGAAACAGGTGGCACCCCCGGCATACGCCGCAAGGCTGGTTTGCATCATTCAATGCGTCACAGAGCAGGGCCTGGGCAAAAGTTGTGGCAAGCTGCTTTTTTCCCAAACCTTCCGCACCTGTAAACAGCAGCGCATGGGGCAGTCGCTCCGCCTTGCGCGCAGCATGCAGGTGTTGCCAAATGGGGTGTTGCCAGGGGTAGATCTGGGGTTGCGGCATTTCGTTCATCCGCAACTGCTCAAAAAAGCCCCGACCACTGTTTTGATCTGGGACTGGACCTGTGGGAGCGGCATGGAGGCATCAACTACCTTCACCCGCTTGGGCTCTTTTTTGGCAATATCCAGATAGCGCTCTCTGACTTTTTGAAAAAACTGGCTGGCTTCACTCTCAAAGCGATCAGGGGCAGAGCGCCTGCCTGCCCGCTCCAGGCCCACCTCAACAGGGAGATCCAGCAGCAGCGTCAGATCTGGCCGCAGATCATGCTGCACCCACTGTTCAAGAATCTGGATACGCTCCGGGGCAATACCCCGCCCACCACCCTGATAGGCATAGGTGGCATCGGTAAAGCGATCACACAAGACCCAGGTGCCGGCGTTCAGTGCCGGGATGATTTTTCTATTGAGGTGCTCTGCACGGGCACCAAACATCAGCAACAGCTCCGTCTCCGCAGCCATGCCATCATCTCTGTGCCCAAGCAGCAGGGTTCTGATCTCTTCACCCAATGGGGTGCCGCCAGGCTCGCGGGTAAACAGAACCGGGTGGCCGGCAGTCTCCAGCAGCTCTTTTATCAGCTCAAGGTTGGTGCTTTTTCCTGCCCCCTCGCCGCCCTCTACGGTGATGAATCTGCCTTTGCTCTTGCTCATGGTTCTATTTTTTCAACTGGTATCTGCGCACCGCGCTATTGTGTTCTGCCAGCGTCTCTGAAAACTGGTGGCTGCCATCTCCCCGGGCAACAAAATAGAGCGTGGTGCCCGGTGCCGGGTGCAGCACCGCTATTATGGCATCCGCACCCGGCATCGCAATGGGTGTTGGTGGCAAGCCATGGTTTGTGTAGGTGTTATAGGGGGTTTTTGCTTTCAGATCACGTCGGCGAAGGTCTCCATCAAAGGCCTCTCCCATCCCATAGATTACGGTTGGGTCGGTCTGTAGCCGCATCTTTTTTTGCAGCCTGCGGATAAATACCCCGGCAATCTCTACTCGCTCTGCGGCAAGGCCTGTCTCCCGTTCAATAATCGAGGCAAGAATCAAGGCTTCATAGGGGGTTTCCAGGGGAAGCCCAGCATCGCGTCTCTCCCACTCAAACTGAAGAAACCGATCCATCGCATTATAGGCGCGCTGCAGGAATGATACATCGGTTGTTCCCCGAGGGAAGAGGTAGGTATCCGATAAAAATCGCCCTTCTGGATGCTCACCAGCATGGCCTATCCGCTGCATGATCTCTTCATCCGACAGGCCATTCAGGGTGTGTGTCAGCGCATCATGCTGACGAAGCGCCTGCATGAGCTGGCGAAATGTCCACCCCTCCACCAGCGTCAAGGCATGCTGAATGACCTTGCCTGCAACGATATGATTCAGCAGGCTGCGCGGTGACATATCGGCGGTAAAAAGGTACTCCCCTGCCTTGAGCTGACTGGCCTGACCCTCCCAGCGTGCCAGCACCCGCATATAGAGCTCATTTTCAATCACGCCGGCGGCTTTGAGATCAGCCGCCAGGCTATTTACCGAGCCGCCTGGTTTAAGGATATATGGAAGACCCTGCTCGGGGAGTTGTAGTGATGAATCTGCAAAATGGCGAAAATCCATTGCCAGCCAGGCAACCAGAAGTGCAGAGATGAGGATTACGGTTCCCAGCAGGCGATGTGACATGTTAGCTGCCTCCACTCATCACTCTATCCACAGCCCGAACCAACTCAGGAGGGATCAGCTCAAGGCAATAGCTCTGGCTGGAAAATGCCTTTACTGGCAGGATGCCAATCAGTGAATTTGAGATAAACAGGGCGTCAGCACTCTTTACATCATCCAGACTGACACTCTCTATCAGTACCGGGATATTCAGCTTGGCGGCAAGCTCAATTATCAACCCCCGCATGACCCCTGCAACCCCGCAGCGTTGGAGGTCTGGCGTTATAAGGAGACCCTTTTTGATCAAAAAGAGGTTGCTCATCGTCCCTTCAATGACTCGCCCATCGCTGTCCAGCATCAGGCCTTCAAAGATAGCGGGGTCGCTCCACTCAGAACGTGCCACTACCTGCTCCAGCCGATTGAGGTGTTTAAGTTGCGCAAGGGCTGGATTGATCCCCAGACCCGTTGCACAGAGACGCATTAAGATGCCTTTTTTCCGGCACTCTTCCGGATAATCGGGCCAGGGGGTGCAGTAGAGCACCCTACTGGGTTGCAGATCCTTGGATGGACGATATCCACGCCCGCCAATGCCACGGGTCACGACTATTTTGAGCACAGCTCTTTGCTGATGACTGATGAGTGCTTCGGCTTCCGCAAGCAACCCAGCAGGCTCAGGTGCTGTAATGCCCAGTCGTTTACAGCCGCTGAGTAAACGCTGAACATGCCGTTCCCACAAACTGAGCCGCCCATCTATTACCGCGATGGTTTCAAACAGGCCATCACCGTATTGGATGCCACGATCCAATACTGAGAGCTGATCTGTCTGCTTGCCATTAATGAGCAAATTCATTCCTTAAAAATAGAAAAGGCGCCCTGCAAGCAGGACGCCTTTTGTAGGGCAAAGGGCTAGGACTGCTCATTACCCACAAATATTTTCACCCTTTAAAAACAATGGGTTACAAGCTGCGCTCTGAGCAACCATAAAAAACCTGACTCTAATGAAAACAACACGTTACATTACATCTCTGCCTTCACTACAGACTTATGGGTAATGGGCAGTCCTAGCCGCCGCTACCCTGTATAATGACGGAAAGCCAATGTACCGTTTGTACCGCCAAAGCCGAAGGAGTTGGATATGGCTATATCCATCTTCATCTCTCTGGCCGTGTTGGGTACAAAATCCAGGTCGCAGGCCGGATCCTGATTTTCCAGGTTAATGGTGGGGGGCACCACCTGATCCCTGAGTGCCAGGATGGTAAATACGGCTTCTGCTCCGCCCGCTGCACCGAGCATGTGCCCGGTCATTGATTTTGTAGAGCTGACACAGAGCTTGTAGGCATGCTCACCAAAGGCCGCTTTGACCGCCTGGGTCTCGGCAAGATCACCCGCAGGTGTAGAGGTGCCATGGGCATTGATGTAATCCACCTCTTCGGCATTAACCCCCGCATCCTGTAGTGCCAGCTGCATGCACTGGCTTGCACCTTCGCCGTTAGGCGAAGGCGATGTCATGTGATAGGCATCTGAGTTCATACCAACACCAATGAGTTCAGCATAGATCGTGGCGCCGCGTTTTTTTGCAGACTCCAGCTCTTCCAGTACGACAACGCCAGCACCGTCACTCAGCACAAAACCGTCGCGATCCCTATCCCACGGACGACTGGCACCCTGGGGGTCGTCGTTGCGTGTGGAGAGTGCACGAGCTGCGGCAAAGCCGCCCAGTCCGGTAGGCGATGTGGCCATCTCAGCACCACCTGCAACCATGGCATCAACGCTGCCATAACGAATCATCCGTGCTGCTTCCGCAATGTTGTGAGAGCCAGTACTACAGGCTGAAACGATGGAGTAGTTTGGCCCTTTCAATCCATGCATGATGGAGATGTTGCCCGCCACCATATTGATGATGTTGCTTGGAACAAAAAAGGGCGAGATCTTGCGGGGACCGCCCTTTAGGTAGTCACCATAGCTGTTCTCAATACCCGTGATACCACCGATACCAGAACCCACAGCGACACCAATACGGTGTGCATTCTCTTCTGTCACCTCCAGGCCTGCATCCTTGATGGCCTGGCAACCGGCTGCGATACCATAATGGATAAATTTATCCATTTTTCGAGCTTCTTTCTTGGTGATGTAATCAGTGATTTCAAAACCGTAGATTGGGCCACCAAAGTGGGTGCTGAACGGCTCTATATCAAGGTGGGTAATTGGCTGTATGCCGCTTTTACCCGCGAGGAGATTTTTCCAGGAGGTTTCCACACTGAGGCCAACGGGCGAGATCATACCCAGTCCTGTTACGACAACCCTTCTGTCAGACATACAATGTCCTCTCTCGTTTCTCAATAAAATTCATAAGGCACACCCTGCTCCAGCTACTATACTTTTCATCTACTGCATGTTGAATCAAGACATCCAAAGGCCTGCTTTTCAGCAAAAAACAGGCCGCTTGTGCTCTGGGACTGAATGTCATCTTAACAGCGGGGCGGTGGTATTTTCCGATGCCCGGCTCAAACAATGAAGCAAAAACCAATGCTTAGCCTGAATGCTTGGTAACGTAATCAATGGCCTGCTGAACCGTAGTGATCTTCTCTGCATCTTCGTCAGGGATTTCAGTTTCAAAAGTCTCTTCAAGCGCCATAACCAACTCTACTGTATCGAGTGAGTCTGCACCCAAGTCATCAACAAATGAAGCATCCAGGGTCACTTCTTCTTCTTTAACACCCAATTGCTCAACAACTGTCTCTCTAACTCGCTCTTCGATAGTGCTCATATTCTTTCAATCCTCTGGATGTATGGACGGCCCAACCTGTACCGCTGGGCTATTTTAGTAACAAATTCGAAAAGATAAAAGCACAACATGCTTTCAGTCTCTTTTCTTGGCTTTTCATTAAATCACTTTATTTTCATAAAGTTAAAGCAAACACATGATGTTCTGGATTACATTGCCCCTAGAAAACTACCCCATATACATTCCGCCATTGACATGAATCGTTGCTCCAGTGATATATGAGGCATTTGATGAGGCTAAAAATATCACTGCATTTGCAATATCTTCAGGCGCGCCCAGATGTGCCAGCGGTATCCCGGCCAGCAGGGCATCCCGCTGCTGCTCTGGCAGCTCCCTGGTCATGTCGGTATCAATAAAACCAGGGGCAACTGCATTTACCGTAATGCCACGAATGCCCACTTCGCGCGCCAAAGATTTTGTGAAGCCAATCATTCCGGCCTTTGCCGCACAGTAGTTAGCCTGACCCGGATTGCCTGTAGAACCAACCACGGATGCAATATTGATGATTCGCCCACCTTTTGCTTTCATCATGCCACGCAGGCAGGCTTTGGAGAGGCGGTAAATCGAGGTCAGGTTGGTATCTATAATAGATTGCCACTCACCCTCTTTCATGCGCATCAGCAGGTTATCACGCGTAACGCCTGCGTTATTAACCAAAACAGTGGGGGCAGCATAGTTCTCTTTTATAAACTTCATTGCTGCATCAACGGATTCCTGCTCGGTAACATTCAGTTGCAATCCTGCGCCTTTTATCCCCACATCCGCAAGTCGCTCACTTATGGCATCAGCACCCGCCTGTGTGGTTGCTGTGCCAATGACTGTGGCGCCCTCTCTGCCCAGCCCTTCGGCAATCGCTCGACCAATGCCGCGGCTGGCTCCTGTCACAAAAGCAATTTCATTATCAAGCATTGATGGTCTCCATGGCTTTTTCCAGGCTGGCGGGGTCGAACAGCGCCAGGCCTGTCACTGTACGATCTATTCTTTTGCACAGACCCGCAAGCACACGCCCCGGCCCGGCTTCAATGATATATTGAGCCTTATTATCGGCCATGGCCTGAATCGTCTCAGCCCAACGCACCGGACTATGCAGTTGTTGTGCCAGCAACCCTCGAATCTCATCCGGGGTTGTCGCTTCGCCCACCGTCACATTATGTATGATCGGTATGGCAGGAGGTTTGATCTCAACCCCTTCCAGATAGCGTGCCAACCTCTCGGCCGCTGGCCTCATCAAGGCACAATGCGATGGGACACTAACGGGCAGCGGCACAGCGCGTTTTGCGCCGCCTGCTTTGGCCAGCGCGACCATGCGGTCTACTGCGCTCCGGTTTCCGGCTACTACTACCTGCCCAGGCGAGTTGAAATTGACGGCCTCTACAACTTCAGACTCCGCTGCTTCCGTGCATAATTCGCGCACCCGCTCATCGTCCAACCCCAAAATGGCTGCCATAGCACCCTCGCCTTCTGGAACAGCCTCTTGCATCAAGCGCCCGCGCTCTGCCACCAGCTTTATCGCATCGGAAAATCCCAGGGAGTCTGCTGCAACCAGTGCGGAGTATTCTCCCAGGCTGTGTCCGGCCATGAGTTCAGGCTGTGAACCACCTTGCTCACACCATACCCGCCAAACCGAGATACCTGCGGCCAGCATGGCTGGCTGTGTGTTATGCGTCAGGTTCAGCGCTTCAGCCGGGCCTTGCTGCACCATTTTCCACAGGTCAAGCCTAAGGGCATCTGATGCCTCCTGGAAGGTCTCTGAGACCAGGGGGAAGGCGCCGGCCAAATCTGCCAGCATCGTGACCGATTGTGAGCCTTGCCCAGGAAAGACAATGTTAAATTTCTTAGTCATGTTTTTAGTACTTCAGCAGCGCAGAACCCCAGGTGAAACCCCCGCCAAAGGCCTCCAGCAGCAAGATTTCACCGCGTTTAATGCGGCCGTCTCGTATGGCCTTATCCAGCGCCAATGGGACGGACGCGGCAGATGTATTGCCATGCTCGTCTACAGTGACCACAACATGATCCATAGGCATGCGCAGTTTTCTCGCTGTTGCCTTGATGATTCTGATGTTTGCCTGATGCGGGATCAGCCAGTCAATATCAGATTTATTCATCCCGTTATGGTCAAGTGTCTCATCCACGATACGACCCAGTGTGGTGACCGCCATTTTAAAGACTTCGTTACCGCGCATCTCTACAAATGCGCCGCTCTCTGCAAGCTGTGCCAAGCCACTGGATATACCCGCAGGCACCTGTAACAGACCTGCATATTTTCCATCCGCATGCAGGTGACTGGATATAATTCCAGGTTCGCTGCTGGCCTCTACGATTACCGCACCCGCGCCATCACCAAAGAGCACGCAGGTGTCGCGATCACTCCAGTCGATTATACGCGAGAGCGTCTCCGCACCTACAATCAATGCGCAGCGTGCACTGCCGGTTTTAATAAATTTATCTGCAATACCCAATGCATAGACAAACCCCGTGCAAACCGCTTGCACATCAAATGCCGCACAGCCATGAATACCCAATCGTTGTTGCAAAAGGCAGGCTGTGCTGGGGAAAATCTGATCCGGTGTCGTGGTTGCAACGATGACCAGGTCAATATCATGCGCCTCTTTACCTGCAGCACTCATCGCACGGCGTGCAGCCTGTTCGGCCAGATCGCAGGTTGTCTCGCCATCCGCTGCAATGTGGCGCTTGCATATGCCGGTGCGATCTACAATCCACTCATTCGAGGTATCAACCATCTCCTCCAGATCATGATTCGTCAGCACCTTCTCTGGAAGAAAGCCGCCCGTACCTGCTATACGCGTATATTTCACTTAGATGCCATTCTATTCAGCTGCTCTTCAACCCGGGAGGCAATGCGGCGGGAGACATCACCGGTAACCTCCTTTTTGGCAAATCGGATGGCATTTTCAAAGGCTAATTGATCCGCACCACCGTGGCTCTTGACCACAATACCTCGCAGCCCAATCAGGCTTGCCCCATTGTAGCGGCGCGGGTCTATGAAATGGCGGAAGTTTTTAAGAATCGGCAGGGTGATAAACCCCACCATTTTTGTAAGAGGGTTCCGGTTGAAGGCCCGTTTCAGGTAGTGGGTGATCATGGTGGCGACGCCTTCACAACTCTTTAAAGAGACATTGCCTACAAAGCCATCGGTGACCACCACGTCGGCACCCTCTTTGTAGACGGCGTCTCCTTCGATATACCCAATGTAGTTCAAGGAGCTCTTTTCCAGCTTCTCGTGCGCCACCTTTACCTGCTCGTTGCCCTTGATCTCTTCATGACCAATATTGAGCAGCGCCACGCGAGGAGCCTCAATATCATCCACCGCAGAGACCAGCTCGCTTCCCATTACCGCAAACTGAAACAGATGATCTGCGTTGCAATCAACATTGGCTCCCAGATCCAGCATCCAGGTGTGGCCGGCAATGGACGGTACGGAAGCGATAATCGCCGGTCTGTCCACATAGGGCAGCATTTTGAGCACAAAGCGCGCGGTGGCCATGAGCGCACCGGTATTGCCCGCACTCACACAGGCATCGGCTGTCCCATCTTTAACCAGATTAATGGCCACGCGCATGGAGGAGTCTTTTTTGGTGCGTAGCACCTTGGAGGGAGGCTCATCCATTGCAACCTCTTCCGAGGCGTGCTGAATGCGCAGGCGACCACCCGCATCATCACCCTTCAGGTGCTGCTTGATCACCTCTTCACGGCCAACGAGGATAAGGTTCAGATCAGGATCATGCTTGAGGAAATTCAATGCAGCAGGAACAACAACCTCCGCACCAAAATCACCACCCATGGCATCAAGCGAGATGGTTATCCGTTCTGTCATCTACAAAAAGCCCCTGTGGTAACAGTAACAAGGCAGCAACCGGTATGGATTCAAAATGGGTCTGCGCACAGAGTAAAATTATTCGCCTTCGCCTTCGCCTTTTCCTTCCACTACCTTACGGCCGCGATAGAAACCATCGGCAGTAACATGATGACGCAAATGGGTCTCACCAGAGGTGGGGTCTACGGACAGGGTCTCAGCTGTAAGCGCGTCATGTGAACGGCGCATACCGCGCCTTGACGGGGTCTTTCTACTTTTTTGAACAGCCATGGTACTAACTCCTAAAAATGTAAGATATAAAAAATCTACTTCTGCTTCAGCTCAGATAAAACAGCAAATGGATTGGGGCGATTATCTGACTCTTTGAAATCGGCCGCTGGCTGTGCCGCTTCCCAACCTGCAGCAGCGCAGCATTCACCCTCTTTGTGCCGAGGAACCTGCGGCAGTGACAACAACAGCTCATCCTCTACAATATCCAGCAGCCGGATACGCGGCTCATCAAGGAGCAGTGGATCATAGTGCTCTGGCAGGCATTCCGCCTCTTCTGCACTGCCAACCAGTGCAATGTTCAGTTGAGATTCAACCAAAGCCGCCATTGGCGAGAGACAGCGTTGACACTCCAAGGTCAGGTTTGCTTTCACAAAGCCTGTAATAGAGGCGC
This sequence comes from Candidatus Polarisedimenticolaceae bacterium, assembly GCA_021648685.1. GTDB lineage: Bacteria > Pseudomonadota > Gammaproteobacteria > Chromatiales > Chromatiaceae > WFXD01. Next base: position 18,042 of record JAKISI010000007.1, on the reverse strand, counting down.
GCTTCCCGCCCTCTCTATTGAACATCAACCGCAGCTCAACCCCGCCATCCGCATCACAAACCATCTCTGCCAAACGGGGAAGATCCACAATAGCAACGCATCCGGAAAAAACCTTTTCCAGATCTGCCATACGCCACGGATCTACAAAATCAGGCAGACGTGATGGCATAATCGCGGGATGATAGTACGCAACGACAAAAGTGTCAAAAAATTCTAGCAGATTCGCGGAGTTAGCTTGGGCAGCTCAGCAGGCTTTACTGCCCGCCCACTACAGCCAGCAGCACACCGGCTGCCACTGCGGAGCCAATAACCCCTGCCACATTGGGCCCCATCGCATGCATCAGCAGAAAATTATGGTGGTTACTCTCCAGCCCCACTTTATTGACCACACGGGCAGCCATTGGCACCGCAGAGACACCGGCCGCCCCAATCAACGGATTGATCTTGCCACCACTGTATTTGTGCATGGCCTTGCCCATAAAGAGTCCGGCAGCCGTCCCCACGCTGAAGGCAACAGCGCCCAGCACCAGGATGCCTAGCGTCTCTATTGACAGAAACCGCTCTGCGGATAGCTGAGAACCCACCGACAGCCCTAAAAATATGGTGACGATATTGATGATCTCATTTTGCGCTGCACTGCTCAGCCGCTCCACCACGCCGGATTCGCGTAGTAGATTGCCAAACATCAGCATGCCGATCAGCGGTGCGGCGGATGGCAGAAACAAGACACAGAGCAGCAGCACCGAGAAAGGAAAGAGGATTCTTTCCAGTTTGCTAACTGGACGCAACTGCTGCATCACTACACTACGCTCTTTCTCAGTGGTCAAAAGACGCATAATGGGCGGCTGGATGATCGGCACCAGAGCCATGTATGAATAGGCCGCCACAGCAATGGCACCCAAGAGCTCCGGAGCCAGGCGTGATGCCAAAAATATAGCCGTTGGACCATCTGCGCCGCCAATGATTGCAATCGCAGAGGCATCTGCCAGCGAAAAGTCAAAGCCGGGAACGAGGTTGAGCGCCAAGGCACCCAACAGCGTGAAAAAGATGCCAAACTGCGCAGCAGCACCGAGCAGCAGGGTTGATGGCCGGGCAATCAATGCTGAAAAGTCAGTCAGTGCCCCGACACCCATAAAGATCAACAGTGGTGCAATACCGGTCGCTATAGAGGCGCTATAGAAACGATAGAGCATACCTGGCTCATAGCCAAGGTCACTCGCAAGCCAGTTACCTGCGGCATGCAGCTGTCCTGCTGCACTCTTCCACGCTGAGGCTACCTGATCAATCGGTACACCCAGTGACTCTGCCAGCATGGCCAGGTGTTCAGGGTTACCTGAATTCAGCAACTGATCTACTGCGCTCTCCGCCATACCTGCCCCTGGGATATTGGCCAGAACAGCACCAAAGCCAATCGGCAGTAACAGCAAGGGTTCAAATTTTTTGGCAATCGCCAGATAGATAAGCAGGCAGCCCACCAGCATCATAATGAGCTGGCCGCCGGTGAAATTGGCAAGCCCGGTGGATTGCCAGAGTGATGTAAATCCAATATCCATTGTGGTTACGCCAGCTCGATCAAGGTGTCGCCAACCTTAACGGCGTCGCCCTCTTTTATGCAGATAGCCGACACGGTGCCCGCAGTAGAGGCTCGAACCTCGGTCTCCATCTTCATCGCCTCAAGAATAATCACTATTTCGCCCGACTCAACGGCCTGCCCTTCACTCACCTGAATCTTCCAGATGTTTCCGGCCAGAGGGGATGTGATTGGCTCCCCTGTCCCGGCAGTGGCCACGGGGGCTGGTGCCGCCGCAACAGGTATGGGCACCGCGGCCTGAACATTTTGAACCGCACCACCTGGCGCCACAGAGACATCGTAACCCTGGCCATTAACAACCACGTGGTAGTTCTCCTGCTCAGCTGCTGATGCTGATGCTGATGCAGGTGCAGCTGCCGGAGTGGCGTCTGCTACAGGGGCAGGCTCGAAGGCATCCGGGTTGCCACGATTTTCCAGAAACTTAAGCCCAATCTGAGGGAACTGGGCATAAGTGAGCACATCATCAACTACGTTATCCGCCAGCTTGATCCCTTTCTCATCTGCAATCTTGATCAGCTCATCCTGCAATCTCTGCATTTCAGGCTGTAGCAGATCGCCAGGGCGGCAGGTGATGGGCTCCTCGCCATCCTCCAGCACCATAGCCTGAACCTCAGGGTTCATTGGCGCTGGTGCCGCACCATATTCACCACGCAAGATGCCTCGGGTCTCTTTGGTAATGCTCTTGTAACGCTCACCCGTCAATACATTCAGTACGGACTGGGTGCCCACAATCTGAGAGGTTGGTGTCACTAATGGGATATAGCCCAGATCCTTACGCACCTTCGGAATCTCTTCCAATACCGCATCCAGCTTGTCTGCAGCACCCTGCTCACGCAGCTGACTCTCCATATTGGTCAGCATGCCACCGGGCACTTGAGCTACCAGAATACGAGAGTCAATGCCCTTCAGGCTGCCCTCAAAGCTGGCATACTTCTTGCGCACTTCGCGGAAATAGGCGGCAATCTCCTCCAGCAGGAGAATATCCAGACCGGTATCCCGCTCCGTCCCCTTGAACATAGAAACCAGGGTCTCTGTCGGTGTGTGCCCATAGGTCATGCTCATGGAGGAGATCGCGCCATCAAGGTAGTCGACCCCCGCCTCGGCAGCCTTCAGGCAGGAGGCGATACTCATGCCCGTAGTGGCGTGGCTGTGCAGGGCGATGGGGATATTGACCGCCTCTTTCAGACGCCCGACCAGTTCGCCTGCCACACTGGGGCTAATCAGACCGGCCATATCCTTGATACAGATGGAGTGGCAGCCCATATCCTCAAACCCCTTCCCCAGATCGACCCAGGTCTCCATATTGTGTACCGGGCTTATGGTGTAGGAGATGGTACCCTGCGCATGCTTACCCGCTTTCAGTGTGGCCTTCACTGCCGTCTCCAGGTTGCGCAGGTCATTCATCGCATCAAAGATGCGGAATACGTCAATACCTGTCTCAGCCGCTCGCGTCACAAAGGCCTCGACCACATCATCGGCATAGTGCCGGTAACCCAGCATATTCTGTCCACGCAGCAGCATCTGGTGACGTGTCTTGGGCATCGCCGCTTTTAGCAGGCGCAGGCGCTCCCATGGATCCTCTCCCAGATAGCGGATACAGGCATCAAATGTGGCTCCGCCCCAGGTCTCCAGTGACCAGTAGCCAACTTGATCCAGCTTGGCGGCAATCGGCAGCATATCTTCAACACGCATGCGGGTTGCAAACAGGGATTGGTGGGCGTCGCGCAGTACGACCTCGGTAATTCCAAGTTTATTCTCTGTCATGTGGGGATCGCTATTGAAATAAGAAACTGGATGTGAGAGGAGATCAGCGGGTATCGCGGTAACGTCTGATGGCGGCGCTGATGACGGAGATCAGCACCTCATCACGCTTGCCTGGCGCCTTTACTGCGGCATCAGCAGCAGGCAGCTCACCCTCGAGCGATATGGCTAGACGCGACATTCCCTTCATGGTTGCAACTAAAATCATCAGAAAGGTAAATACAATACCCATGCCAATAAGCATGAGTTGTATGCCGGTCATCATCAGCTCTGAAAAGGGCATATCTTGTTCTCCTCAAATCACTTCAGCCCGCTAAAAACAACGGACTCTGTCACGGGCTGCCTTTTCTATGGGAATGTACTTTGTTTGTCAAGCCACAAAAATGGGGGGGCTTTACTATCTTATTGTTTTGGTTGGAATTGTTGTTTAGACAAATTTTACAGTTTTAGCAAATAGCCGGCTCATGCTGATTTTGTCTATTTGCCAAACCCCCCTATAATCCATTTCTTGATTTCAACTGATAGATAATGAGCATTTAGAAGAGAAGATGGACGCATCCCCCCCCCCAATAATACTAGGATCAACATCACCTTTCAGGCGCAACTTACTGAAAAAGCTATGCATAGACTTCTCTACAGCTGCGCCTGATATTGATGAGCAAGCACTTCCAAATGAATCGTCTGTTGAGCTGGTATCCCGATTGGCTTTTGAGAAATCCATAGCTGTAAGCATCCACCACCCAAATGCATTGATTATCGGCTCCGATCAGGTTGCATCCATTGATCAGCAGATTTTAGGGAAGCCAGGCAACAGAGAGAACGCCATTGATCAACTATTGACTGCCTCTGGAAGATGCGTCACTTTTTACACGGGCCTCTGCCTGCTCAACAGCTTCAGCGGCCGAAAGCAGGTTAGGTGTGAAACCTTTCGCGTCCATTTCCGCAGCCTGGAACGGCATCAGATCGAGCGATACATCGACCAGGAGAAACCCTATAGCTGCGCTGGGAGCTTTAAATCAGAGGGGCTGGGCATATCCCTTTTTGAACGGCTGGAGGGTGATGACCCAAACAGCCTGATTGGCCTGCCACTTATCCAACTGGTTCGCATGCTTGGTAATGAGGGCATTCAGATTCCCTAGGAGGCTGTCCGGGAACTTGGTTTTTTACGCATTAAAACTTTTAACTCATTGAATTACAAGAGGTTAATATTTGATAAATCACAACTTAACCCATTCTCGGACAGCCTCCTCACACCTTGTTAAGGTGATAATACCAAGCCAACACCAGACAAAAGAGACAAGCACATGCTAAAACCAGACCAGATTCCAGCTCATATTGGAGCACGCAGGCAATCCATGCCAATCAATAACCTGACTGACAAGGGCAAGTCCCTCAACCACCCTGCGGCCAAGGCACCCAAAATATTTGCCGATACCGGAACCATTGAGGAGATCCACCCGCTCCGGGAGGCCGGCATTATCAATGGTGTCACCACCAACCCAACACTGATGAAACGGGCAGGAGCGACCTCCTGGCAGATGGCCAAAGAGATGATGCAGGAGATTGTCACACTGATGGCACCCTACCCTGTCTCCCTGGAGCTTACAGAGCTGCAGGCGGAGAAGATGATCAGCCAGGCCGAGGAGCTGGCCGCCTATGGTGATAATGTTGTCATCAAGGTGCCTGTAGGCGGGTATGGGGCGGTAGACTCCAGACTGGACAGGCACACAGGCCTGAAAGTGCTGCATGCGCTCTGGAAACGTGATGTTCAAACCAATGCCACGCTGATCTTCAATAGTACCCAGGCGCTGTTTGCAGCACAGGCCGGTGCCTCTTATGTCTCCCCATTTCTTGGCCGGCTGGCCGACTATATGTACAAACACGACAGGGTTGAGATGCCTGTTGGCAATGCGCTCTACTATCTGGAGGATCACAAAGGGGGAAAAGAGAACAGCAGAACAGATAACACCTCCTACGTTGCCACTTCGGGTGCACCCATGGACGCCGGTGTCCGGCTGATCCACGAAATCGCTGTCATCTTTGCAAACTATGATGTTACGACAGAGGTGCTGGCCGCATCATTCCGCAACGGGGTGCAGATTCCAGAGTGTTTGCTCTGCGGCGCCGATATTCTAACCATCCCCGCCCCACTCCTGATGGGCGTGGCTGACCATCCGCTCACCGATGAGGGGATGAGATCCTTCGTGGAGGATAGCAAGGCCTTTGCATCATAATGCTCATTAATCCTTCTCAAACAGCGCAATAGACTCCACATGCGCTGTATGCGGAAACATATCCATAACCCCGGCGCTCTTTAACCTGTAGCCATGCGTGTGAACCAGTTCACCCGCATCCCGCGCCAGGGTGCCGGGGTAACAGGAGATATAGAGAATTTGCTGTACACCCAGCTTGGGCAGATGTTCCAAAATCTCAATGGCACCTGTGCGAGGCGGATCCAGCAGCGCCTTGTTGAAGGACTGTTTCAGCCAGGGCTGATGGATGAGTGGCTCAAAAAGATTGGCCGTATGGAAGGTGGCATTTTCAATGCCATTGCGTCCTGCATTTTCCCGCGCCCGGGTGATCAGACCCGCATCGCCTTCAACCGCAACCACCGCTGCGGCACGCTGCGCCATAGGTAGCGTGAAATTGCCCAGGCCGCAGAACAGCTCCAGCACCTGATCATCCGGCTTTAACGCCAGCATCTCAACCGCACGATGCACCATCAGCCGGTTAATGCCACTGTTGACCTGGGTGAAATCGGTTGGCAAAAAATGGAACTCTATACCAAACTCTGGCAGCGCATAGGTCAGATCCGCCGCTGTCTCTGATAACGGCCGAACGCTCTCCGGCCCGCCCTCTTGCAGATAAACATGAATATCATACTGCTCGCCAAAGTCACGCAGCCTGACCAGATCCTCCTCACTGGGAGGCGCTAGCATGCGAAAGATCAGGACACAGCACTCATCACCCATCGCCATCTCAATCTGAGGCAGTTTGTCACGGATGGAGAAGCCATCAATCAACGCCGACAACGGGGTGATCAACTCGCCCACCTTTGGGTGCAGCACCCTGCAGCTGGAGAGATCTGCAATAAAGCTGGAGCCACGCTCACGAAACCCCACCAGCACCCGTCCCTTCTTGGCCACATATTTGACACCGATCCGGGCTTTGCGCCGATAGCCCCAATGATCATCCAGCGCCAGTGGCGGGATAATCTCAGCCGGTTGCACCTTGCCGATATGCTTCAAGGCATCCATCAGGATTTGCTGTTTATGCCGCAGCTGCGCCTGGCTCTCCTGATGTTGCAGACTGCAACCGCCGCAGATACCAAAATGGGGGCAGGCCGGCTCAACACGTTCTGGTGAGGACGTGATCACCTCCACCACCTGCCCTTCATCAAATTTACGGCTCTTTCTGGTGTAGGTAAACATCACCTCCTCACCCGGCAGGGCACCATGAATAAATACCGCCTTGCCCTCTATATGGGTGACACCTCGACCATCATGATTCAGTGATTCAATCGTTGCCGCTACCGGCTCAACAGGCAACTTTTTTCTGCGCCGGGATCGGCTCATACATCAGACTCCAAAGATCAGATTAACAACCGGCGCTATGGTACTTGAAATGACAGAGCAATAGATCACATAAAATCATCTTTATTCATCGCCTTCGCCTTGGCATCGGCACGGCTAATGACCTTGCGGCTCACCAGCTCCTTCAGATTCTGATCCAGTGTCTGCATGCCTACCGCCTGACCCGTCTGGATGGCCGAGTACATCTGCGCGACCTTGTCTTCACGAATCAGGTTTCTGATCGCCGGGGTGCCCACCATGATCTCGTGCGCTGCCACACGCCCGCCGCCAATCTTCTTCAGCAGCGTCTGTGAGATGACCGCGCGCAGGGACTCTGACAGCATGGAGCGCACCATGCTTTTTTCTGCAGCCGGAAAAACATCCACAATACGATCCACTGTTTTGGCTGCCGAGCTGGTGTGCAGCGTGCCAAAAACCAGATGCCCCGTCTCTGCCGCTGTCATGGCCAGACGAATGGTCTCAAGATCACGCATCTCACCCACCAGAATGATGTCTGGATCTTCACGCAGTGCAGAGCGCAACGCCTCTGAAAACCCCAGCGTATCTCGATGCACTTCGCGCTGATTGATCAGACACTTCTTGCTTTGGTGAACAAATTCGATGGGATCTTCAATGGTCAGAATATGGCCATAATCATTGTCATTGATATAATCGATCATCGCCGCCAGGGTGGTGGACTTGCCCGAACCCGTCGGTCCGGTGACCAGCACCATCCCGCGTGGCACATTGATAATATCTTTAAATGACTCTGGTGCACCCAGCTCCTCCAGCGTCAGCACCTTCGAGGGGATGGTTCTGAATACCGCACTGGCACCCCGATCCTGGTTGAACGCATTGACACGAAACCGGGCCAGACCGGGAATCTCGAAAGAGAAATCCGTCTCCAGAAACTCTTCATAATCCTTTCTCTGCTTATCGTTCATGATGTCATAGACAAGCCCGTGCACCGCCTTGTGATCCAGTGCGGGGATGTTGATTCGGCGGATATCACCATCCACACGTATCATCGGAGGCAACCCCGCAGAGAGATGCATATCTGATGCATCATGTTTCACACTAAACGCAAGCAACTCGGCAATATCCATACAACATCTCCAAATCAGGGGCCGCACGCCATTAGTAATTCCAGCGGCCTTTATCTATATGTAACCATCACCGGCTGGCAGGATAGGCCAGCCATAATGCAGCTTTTCATATTATTTCAAACAAATGGATGAGAAACACCACATCAATCTGTTTTAATATCGTCAGTATAGACAACTAACCTTTATCAGACATGAACACCATTGCAACTCGATTAGACGATGTCCGGCAGTGCATACGCAGTGCAGCCACGAAATATGGCCGCCCGAACCATAGCATACAGCTGCTGGCGGTCAGCAAGACCCGCCCGGCCGAAGATATCCGATCCGCTATTGAGGCAGGCCAACACAGCTTTGGCGAAAACTACCTGCAAGAAGCGGCAGAGAAGATCCAGCAGCTTGCAGACGCCCAGGCAGAATGGCACTTCATTGGGCGCATCCAGAGCAACAAGACAAAGATCATTGCCACACATTTTGACTGGGTGCATGGGCTGTGCAGCTTCAAGCACGCACAGCGCCTCAATGACCAGCGCCCTGATAAGCTGCCGCCCTTAAACGTCTGCCTGCAGATCAATCTGTCCAACGAGCAATCAAAGGCAGGCATCACCCCGGCAGAGGCCGCCGAGCTGGCAGGCCTGATCCATGCACTGCCCAGGCTGCATCTTAAAGGGCTGATGACGCTCCCTGCCCCCGCTGAAACATTACTGCAGCAGCGCCAACCCTTCCAGGCGTTGCGGGAGCTGCGCGACCAGATTAAAACCGATACGCTGCCACTTGATACCCTATCCATGGGCATGTCAGGTGACCTTGAGGCAGCAATTGCCGAAGGAGCCACCATCGTGCGGATTGGCACCGCCATTTTTGGCCCCCGAAACCACAGGAAATAGGCGCTATGCCTGCATTGAAAATACGTTAGAATCAGAGACCATAACCCACAGCACCCAACCCATTATGAGAACAAAAACCCTAGCATTTATCGGTGGCGGCAATATGGCCGCCAGCCTAATCAGCGGCCTGGTCAACGGTGGTTACGACCCACGGCAGATATCGGTCAGCGACCCTGATGCCGAGAAACTGGCATCACTGGCAGCCCATTTCGGAATCAAATCCACACCGGAAAATGCCCAGGCTGCCGCCAATGCAGAGATCGTAATACTGGCGGTCAAACCACAGGCCATGCAGTCTGCTGCACACTCGCTGGCCAGCACGTTACAGCAGACAAAGCCACTGGTGATCTCCGTTGCCGCCGGCATCCGGGAGGCCGATCTGCAAGGCTGGCTGGGGGGCAATCTCTCTTTAGTGCGCACCATGCCCAACACCCCTGCCATGATCCAGACCGGAGCCATTGTGCTGCACGCCAGCCCACAGGTTTCCACCGCACAACGGGATCTGGCCGAATCCATCATGCGTGCGGTTGGGCTGACCCGCTGGGTAGACAGTGAAGAGTTGATGGATGCCGTTACCGCCCTCTCCGGCAGCGGCCCGGCTTACTTCTTTCTGGTGATGGAGGCGATGGAGACTGCAGGCATCGAACTGGGCATCCCTGCCGATACTGCCAGACTGCTCACCTTGCAGACCGCCCTGGGTGCAGCCAAGATGGCCATGGAGAGCACAGAGAGCCCCGCCATGCTGCGGCAGCGCGTCACCTCGCCCGGCGGCACAACCGAGTCCGCACTACAGACCTTGAATAAGGGTGATCTTCTGCCACTGTTCAAACAGGCGCTGACCGACGCCCGCGACCGATCCATAGAGTTATCAGAGATGCTAAAGGATTCATGATGGACAGCAGCTACCTTACCAATCCGCTGGTCTTTCTCATCCAGACACTATTCGGGCTATACATCCTGGTGGTTATGCTGCGCTTTCTTCTGCAGTGGGCCAAAGCTGATTTCTACAACCCGCTATCGCAGTTCATCGTCAAGGTCACAACGCCCGCTCTACGCCCTCTGCGCCGTGTTATTCCTGGGCTTGGCGGGCTGGATTTTTCCGCCATCGTCTTGATGTGGCTGCTTAAAACCCTGGAGCTGATGCTGGTTATTCTGATCGCAAGCGGCATTTTCAACCCCATCGGCCCCATGCTCTGGGCAATACCTCAGCTTGTTGACCTGGCTATCAATGTCTTCCTCTTTGCCATCCTGATTCAGGTCATCATCAGCTGGATCAACCCTGGCACATACAACCCCATCATAGGCGTTATCAACAGCCTTACCGACCCGATCATGCGCCCGGCGCGCCGGATCATCCCGCCCATCTCCGGGCTGGATCTCTCGCCGATGCTGGTTATTCTGGGGCTCTATCTGCTCAAGATGCTTCTGCTGCCACCCCTGTTGATGCTCACGGGCAGCCCGTTCCATTAACCACTATTAACAACAATAAGGGCATAATAAAATGAATAAAAACCAAACCCTTGTTTTAACACTGCTGCTGATCGGGCTGATGATTCCAACGGGCGTTTTTGCTTTTACGGATTACAACCTGGATCCCGAAGGGGCGATAAAAAACTGTCGAGCCTGCCATGATAACCACCGGAAACAGCTGTTCCTGAAAAATTCCAACTCCGACACCCACCACCTTCTGCATAATACCGAGATAGAGGGCTCGGCCGCTCCCAACGCAGAAACAGACAGCGATGGCCTCTATGACTGCATGACCTGCCACACATCCACCATGACCGACTATGGCATAGATATCACAGCCGAAAGGGATTGCATCAAATGCCATGGCAACGCCACTTTCTGGCCAGACAGGCATCACGCCCGAATAAAGTTGCTGCAAAACTCGGGAGCCATTCCAGAGAGCGCGCTCGCATGCTTCCTTTGCCACGACTTTGAAGTCGATGAAAATGGAGATTTCACCGGGCAAATAAGGTTTTTCCCTCAATAGTTTTGCTGCTGCATTAACCCGCAGTCTACTGGAGGTAGAACGCAGCCAGTGCCAGATCCTCTGGCCGCGTGATTTTGATATTGTCCGGGTGCCCCTCTATCAGCCTGGGTGAATACCCGGCCAACTCCACCGCACTGGCCTCATCCGTCACCCGCAGGCCCTGCTCCAATGCTTGCAACAGTGCACTGCGCAACAGACCCAAACGAAACATCTGCGGTGTAAAGGCGTGCCAGAGCCCCTCTCGGCAGACCGTCTCTGCAATCTTCCCTGACTCATCGGTACGCTTCATGGTATCTCTGACCGGCATCCCCAGGATGCCCCCTACCGGGTGGTTATTCAGCTGTTCAATCAGCGCATCAACATCGCTGCTACGCAGACAGGGACGGGCGGCGTCATGCACCAAAACCCAGTCATCCTCTGCGGCCATCTCACTCAGTCGGTTCAGCGCATTAAGCACGGAGTAACAGCGTTCAGCGCCACCATCCACGCGGATCACATCGGCATGGTTGGCATAGTCGGTATCCAGCCACCACTCATCATCAGGCGAGAGCGCCACCAGCGTCTGCCTGATCTGCGGATGGTTCAGCAGTCGTTGCAGCGTATGTTCGATGACCCGCCGGCCGTTGAGCAGAAGGTACTGTTTGGGGATGTCGCTGCCCATGCGCCGCCCCACGCCCGCCGCAGGCACCACCGCCCAATAGGTTTTGCTATTGCTCACGTTGCTCTTTTGATTGCTCTTCCGGCTCGATGATCTGGTAGAAGGTTTCACCTTTGCGAATCATCCCCAGCTCGCTGCGGGCGCGCTCTTCCACTGCGGTAAGCCCCTGTTTGAGATCCTGCACCTCAGCCATCAAGGCACGGTTTCGCTGACGCAGTTGTGCCAACTCTTGCTGCTGCGTGGCAATCTCCTGCTTGAGGTTGTTTACCTCGGCCAGGCTGCCCTCGCCCACCCACAGCCGATACTGCAACAGCAGCAGCAGCACAATAAGAACCCCAATAATTTTTCGCACCTGTCAGAGCCCTTATCTATAGTCATTGTCAAAGCCAGCGGAATGCACCCCGCCCGGCATAAACGGCATCTTCGCCCAGCTGATCCTCGATACGCATCAGCTGGTTGTATTTGGCAACACGGTCTGAGCGGCAGAGGGAGCCGGTCTTGATCTGGCCGGTATTGGCTGCCACCACCAGATCAGCAATAGTGGTATCTTCCGTCTCACCCGAACGGTGTGATACCACAGCGCTGAAGCCCGCATCGTGCGCCATGTTGATCGCCGCCAGGGTCTCGGTCAGGGTGCCGATCTGGTTGAATTTAATCAGAATGGAGTTGGCGATATGCTCATCTATGCCGCGTTGCAGGATGCGGGTATTGGTTACGAAGAGATCATCACCCACCAGCTGCACCCGGTCACCCAGCTTTTCAGTCAATATCTTCCACCCTTCCCAGTCACTCTCATCCATACCATCTTCGACAGAGATGATGGGGTATCTGTCGACCAGTGAGACCAGGTAATCTGCAAAGCCGGCCGCATCGAACTGCCGCCCTTCAGAGGCCAGATCGTAGACGCCATCTTTATAGAATTCGGAGCTGGCCACATCCAGGCCAAGGTAGATATCTTTGCCCGCTTCATAACCCGCATTACTAATCGCTTCGAGGATCACCTCACAGGCCTCTTCGTTGGAGCTCAGATCCGGGGCGAAGCCACCCTCATCGCCCACCGAGGTGGAGAGGCCACGCGCAGTCAGCACCTTCTGCAGTGCATGGAACACCTCCGCACCATAACGTACCGCTTCACGGATTGAGGGAGCACCCACAGGCAGGATCATAAACTCTTGCAGATCCACGCTGTTGGCGGCATGCGCGCCACCATTGATGATGTTCATCATCGGCACCGGCAGGCGATAGGGGCCATCACAGAGCGAGCGGTAGAGCGGCAATTCACGCTCTTGGGCTGTTGCATGGGCAGCCGCCAGAGAGACGGCAAGCATGGCATTGGCACCTAGCTTCTCTTTATTATCCGTGCCATCCAGTTCAATGAGCAGGCCATCCAGCGCGGCCTGATCGGTGACCTCCATACCTATCAGGGCATCACATATCTCGCCATTCACATTGGCAACTGCGTTCAGCACGCCCTTGCCGCCATAGCGGCTTTTGTCACCATCGCGCAACTCCAGCGCCTCACGTGAACCGGTCGAGGCACCGGAAGGGGCAACGGCGCGACCAATGGCGCCATCGGCGGTAACGACATCCGCTTCAATGGTCGGGTTGCCCCGTGAATCCAGAATCTCGCGTGCTCGAACATCAATAATCTCTGACATGATCTCATCCTAACTCGTTATAAATTTAAAGACTTAAACCTGTAGCTGCTTTGGGGTGAGATGAATAGTTACACCTCGATCAACCCCTGTCGCTTCACCACCTGGTCCAACTCGACCAGGGTCTCCAGTAGCGGCCTCATCTGATCCAGTGGCCAGGAGTTAGGGCCATCACAGAGTGCCTGCGCCGGGTTGGGGTGGGTCTCCATAAAGAGGCCTGCAATCCCCGCCGCCACCGCCGCCCGAGCCAGCACCGGCACATACTCCCGCTGGCCACCAGAGCTGCTGCCCTGTCCACCCGGAAGCTGCACCGAGTGGGTCGCATCGAATACCACAGGGCAGTCTGTATCACGCATGGCCGCCAGCGAGCGCATATCCACCACCAGGTTGTTGTAACCGAAGCAGACGCCACGCTCGCAGACCATCAGTTGATCGTTGCCTTCGCTCTTCGCCTTGGCAATCACCTGCTGCATATCCCAGGGCGCCAGGAACTGCCCCTTTTTATAGTTGACCGGCTTGCCCTGACGTGCCACATCCTGGATAAAATCGGTCTGGCGGCAGAGAAAGGCCGGGGTCTGCAACACATCCACCACATCGGCCACTTCGCCCAGCGGGGTATCGGTATGGACATCGGTCAGTACCCGCACGCCCACCTCGGTACGTACCTGCTCCAGAATACGCAGCCCCGTTTCGAGTCCCGGCCCGCGAAACCCCGAAAGGGATGAGCGATTGGCCTTGTCAAAGGAGGATTTGAAGATAAAGGGGATGCCCAGTTCGGCGGTAATCTCTTTGAGCTGCCCCGCCGTGTCGATGCTCATCTGCTCGCTTTCGATCACGCAGGGCCCCGCAATCAAAAACAGGGGGTGCTCCAGCCCCGCCTCGAATCCACAGATATTCATCGGTCAGCCGCACGCTTCTGGTGTTCACGCGCCGCCTGGATAAAGCCCGAGAAGAGCACATGGCCATAACGGGGAGTGGAGGTGAACTCCGGGTGGAACTGGCAGGCGACAAACCAAGGGTGATCAGGGATCTCAACCACCTCAACCAGCTTACCATCCAGTGAAGTGCCGGCAATCCGCAGACCCGCCTTTTTCAGGGTTTCCAGATATTGGTTATTGAACTCGTAGCGGTGGCGGTGACGCTCGGTAATTATATCTTTGCCATACAGCTCCCGTGAGCGGCTGTCGGCCTGCAGCTGGCACTCCTGCCCACCCAGCCGCATGGTACCGCCCAGGCCGGAATCCGCATCGCGGGTTTCCAGTTTTCCATCGGCATTCAGCCATTCAGTAATCAGCGCAACAACCGGGTGCGGCGTATGCTTGTCAAACTCGGTGCTCTGCGCGCCTTCAAGCCCGGCCACATTGCGCGCATACTCAACAACCGCCGCCTGCATGCCCAGGCAGATGCCCAGGTAGGGGATGCCCTTTTCACGCGCATATTTTACCGCAGCAATCTTGCCTTCAACACCACGCTCGCCAAACCCGCCGGGAACCAGAATGGCATCCATCCCATCCAGACAGGCCGCCCCCTCCCGCTCAATCTGCTCCGAATCCACATAGCAGACATTGACCCGCGTCCGGGTGTGCATGCCGGCATGGCTCAGCGCCTCTGAGAGCGATTTGTAGGCCTCGGTCAGGTGCATGTATTTGCCGACCATGGCCACCGTTACCTCGCCATCAAGATTTTCCAGCCGCTCGACCACTCGATCCCACTCAGAGAGATCAGCTGGTGGCACATCAAGCCCCAGGTGGCGCACTACAATCTCATCCAGATTCTGGGCATGCAGCAGGGCGGGGATACGATAGATGTTATCGGCGTCGACACAGGAGATCACCGCCTCCTCCTGTACATTGGTGAAGAGCGCAATCTTGCGGCGCTCAGCATCCGGCAGGGGGCGCTCTGAGCGGGCCAGCAGAATATCCGGCTGGATGCCGATCGAGCGCAGCTCTTTGACCGAATGCTGTGTCGGTTTGGTTTTGATCTCACCTGCGGTGGCAATATAGGGTACCAGCGTCAGATGCATAAAGAGGGCATTGGCATGCCCCAGCTCTACGCACATTTGACGAATGGCTTCAAGAAACGGCAGGGATTCAATATCGCCGACCGTGCCGCCGATCTCAACCAGCGCAATATCAGCATCACCCGCACCCAGCACCACACTGTCACGAATCTGGTTGGTGATATGCGGGATGACCTGCACCGTCGCACCCAGATAGTCACCCCGGCGCTCCTTGCGGATGACGCTGTCGTAGATCTGCCCCGTGGTAAAGTTATTGTTGCGCCCCATTGTGGTGCGCACGAAACGCTCGTAATGGCCGAGATCCAGATCTGTCTCGGCACCATCCTCGGTTACAAACACCTCGCCATGCTGGAACGGGCTCATGGTGCCCGGGTCAACATTGATGTAGGGATCCAGCTTAATCATGGTGACCTTCAGGCCACGCGCCTCAAGCAGTGCAGCAAGAGATGCGGAGGCGATGCCTTTACCCAAAGAGGAGACTACACCACCGGTAACAAATATATATTTTGTCATTAAATTCTGCTGCGAAAGGAAAAGATCTGGACGGCGCTGTAAGTTACCAGAAAAGGGGCTTTAGAACAATCACCAGGATCACTTTGGACGGGTTGCCAAGATCAAATCACCCCCCAGCCTGCCAGGCTAACTTATTGAAAATAAATGTCTTTTTTTATGGCAGCCATGCTGCATCTTGAGATCATTCACCCTCTGCCTCAACCCGCCTCCAGACACAGGGTTGGCCACAGGCCTTGTCCAGCACATCCAGATGCAGCTCGTGCGCCCGGCACTCTGACTCCGTTGCCCGAATGACCACAAGCGGCCTGCGCCCTGTGGCGAGGCGCCTGATGGCCACGCCGCCACCTGACCCACCATCCTCTTCCGACAGGCCGCCAAACGAGAGAGCCGCCTGCCCGCCTGTCATCACCAGATAGAGATCCGCCAGAATCTCAGAATCGAGCAGGGCGCCGTGTAGCTGCCGCTGGCTGTTGTCTATCTCATAGCGCCGGCAGAGTGCATCCAGGCTGTTGCGCTGTCCCGGATGCTTTTTTCTGGCCATAACCAGGGTATCGGTAATCTTGCAGAGCGACTCCATTGCCCCCTCTTCCCGGCCAGCCCGCTTCAGCTCGGCGTTGAGAAAGCCCACATCAAACGGGGCATTATGGATGATCAGCTCGGCACCATCGACATAGCGGATAAAATCATCCGCCACATCCTCAAATCTCGGCTTGTCTGCCAGAAACTCGGTGGTGATCCCATGCACCTCAACCGCCGCATCATCAATCTCACGGTCGGGTTGCAGGTATTGATGAAAATTGTTGCCGGTCAGCCTGCGGTCGATAAGCTCTACGCAGCCGATCTCAATGATTCGATGCCCCTGCTTTGGCTCCAGTCCAGTGGTCTCTGTATCCAGTACGATCTGACGCATCTGTAATCACCTCCCCTGCGAACGGCCTATTGTTTCAATCCCCCGGTTGGCCAACTCATCGGCCAGCTCATTCTCCGGGTGTCCGCTATGGCCTTTGACCCAGGCCCACTCGACGCGGTGTCTGGCCACCTCGGCATCCAGCTGCTGCCAGAGGTCCTTATTCTTTACCGGCTTGCGGCTCGCCGTCATCCAGCCTTTGCGTTTCCAGTTGCTGATCCACTGTGTAATGCCGTTTTTTACATATTGCGAGTCGGTCGTAATGTGTACCTCACAGCCCTGCTCCAGCGCCTTGAGCGCAAAGATGACCGCCGACAGCTCCATGCGGTTATTGGTGGTATCCGCCTCGCCACCATAGAGCTGCTTTTCAGTATCGTTATAGCGCAGCAGCGCCCCCCAGCCACCAGGCCCGGGATTGCCCTTGCAGGCACCATCTGTGTATATCTCTACCCTTTTACTCATTCGATTCTCTCGTTGTTGGTTCTATAATTCGCCCCCCCAGCAGACTGGCCTTCCGCTGCCAGATCGGCCCTACCATCGTCATGGTCGAGACCCGCTTGACCGCCTGCATCACATAGACCGAAGAGAGCCGTGGCCAAAACCGCTGGCCGATACGCTCCATCCGCTCCAGTCGCGCCATCATCCCCTGCCCCCGCAGCGGCGGCCGAAACATCAGCTGCCGCGTTATCTCCAGATCAAATCCCAGCAGCGAGAGCCAGTCACTGATGCGCCCTGCCCCCAGAAAATGGCCCTGCCAGGGGATAGCCGTTGACGACCGCTTGAACAGCCGCCAGAGGCCCCAGAGGCTCAGCGGATTAAATCCGAGGATCACCACGCGCCCCTCGGGGATCAGGATGCGCTCCACCTCTCGCAAAATGCGGTGGGGATCGGCAGAAAAATCAAGCGTGTGCGGCATCAAAACAGCATCAACCGTCGCAGACAGTATGGGCAACTCCAGGGGATCGGCCCGCACATGCGCCACCAGCGACTGCGTCGGCATGCAGGCATCCAGCACCAGGTGAGCGCGAAAGCGGCTCACCCCCGAGAGGTCAAAATCAAAGCCCCCGCCCCCCAGTTGCACGAGATGATGCCCAAACAGCTCAGAGAATATCTGCTCAAGACACTGCTGCTCCTGCTCCAGTAGCACCTGCCCTGGGGATTGTTGCAACCACTCATGCAGCCGTTGCTGAAAATCGGGTTGGGTCATATCTGCGGTATATCTTCTCATGGCCGGGAGCGAGCATACCCTCTTAACTCAACAACCACCGGCTAAAGACCGGTGGGTTAGATTTTCGGACTGAAAGTCCGGATACGGGGCGGATAGCCCCGTTTATTCATCCGGCTCTACTTCCATTTTAAAATCCGTACTTGGCTTCGGC
>JAKISI010000060.1 GCA_021648685.1 Candidatus Polarisedimenticolaceae bacterium | reverse complement strand
ACTTATATGGATAATAGGTGTTTTAAGTGATGAATATTCATTGTTAGCTACAGGTTGTCATTGCTTTTTCCGCACTTGTGCCCGCTTTTTTGGTAGCAGGGTTTCTATTCTCGGACAGCCTCCTAGGAGGCTGTCCGAGAACTCGGTTTTTTGTGAATCGAGATTTTTAACTTGTTGAATTATAAGGAGTTAATATTTGACAAATCGCACATTCACCTATTCTCGGACAGCCTCCTAGGACGGCCCATTACCCATAAATATTTTCACCCTTTAAAAACAATGGGTTACAAGCCGCGCCCTGAGCAACCACAAAAAACATGACTCTAATGAAAACAACACGTTACATCCCTGCCTTTACTACAGACTTATGGGTAATGGGCAGCCCTAGAAACTATACTTCAGATCCAAAAACAGCCGGTCATTATCACCAATGCGGGTGAATGGCCGTTTGTCACCACCATGATAGGCGATGACGCCACCGATCAGCCTGATATTGTCTGCCCACTCATAATCACCCTGTAGACGAGCAATGCCCCCGCCCTCTTCCGGCCTGCCAAACAGCAGCGTAAGAAATGTTACCTTTAAACGGGCATGCATGAACTCACCCGAGTAGCGCAGGGCGGTTTGCCACTCATTCTTTTCTGTTCCCTGGGCGGCCAGGGCTGAGGTGTAATTGTGAAGATGCCGATCCACAACCTCCAGCGTCAGCGTGGTGTCATCAAAGCCACTGTATTCAATCCCCAGCAACAGATCCGTCCGCTGCTTTTTTTGGCCTGCAACCGCCAGAAACTCCAGCCCTCTAAAATGAGCAACTTCACCTTTTAGCAGCCAGTTACCCAGTGCTATGTTTGTGGCAGCGCCCAGCATGGTCAAGCGGCTGTGTGCTAATGTTGCAGTGCCGCTTGCCCTCTCCAGATGGGGTTGATCATCAAACAATCTGGCCCAGTAGAGTGAGAGATCCCAGCCACTGAAGAGACCATTGAGCGCCACCGCATATTCAAGATTACTGCGGCTCTGATTTGGTGTTTTTTTGACTATGGGATCACTCGGGCCGACATAAAAATCACTGCCGGGCTGCGCTGTTTTATCAAACCGAATCTCCTGAATGATCAGTGCCGACAGGTTCCAGTCACCTCGATAGTAGTCCATTCGCGCCATGGTGAGTGGCAGACGCAGATCTTCAATATCCACCAGCCCCGGCTCTCTCAAATCCATCGGATTTAGAACATCGGTAACCCTGAGGTTGTCTGACTTTCCCCACACAGCCAGCTGGCGACCCAGCTTTAGATCCAGCGAACGGGTCAGGCTGCCTTGCACCCAGGCCTCTCCCAGCACGGCTTCACTCTCCTGGCTGTCAAGCTGTTCCTGAGTGTAGCCGCTTCGCCCCTGGATTTGATAGACCAGATCATGCGAGAGGTTTGTCTCTGCATAGCCTCTCCAGCTGTTGATTAGATCCACCTTGAGTTCAAGCCGGAGAGAGCTGCGCAGCCGTGACAGGCCACGGTGATCGGTTTCGTTGGCTGCCGGGGCGCTGTGTGCATAGTTATAGCTGCTGGAGAGGGTCAATGCGCCATTGAGCTGCCAGGGTGGGGGCGAGGCTTCAGGTGCATAGATGTGATCCATTGCCTGCTCTGTATCACTGCTGAAATCATCCAGCAGCATATCCATATCCGGCGCTGCTGCCTCTTCATCAAAGCCCTCCATGATGGCATCCAGTTCTGCGCCACCGCTGTTGGGTTCAGCCGCCAGTATAGGGGCATGACTGCCTGTATATAATATCAGCAACAGAATGAATAACCGGCTTCCCGACATTGTGAATGGTCAGAGCCCTTTCTCAAGACGGCGCAGGCTGAACATCTCCTGATCCAGTGGTTGATTAAATTTTATGTTATAGAAATTCAGCTCTGTCTTATGCACCATCCTTCGGTTTTTCTTGGTGGTCATGGTCTGTTTTGTTGCCACCCAGATGCCGTCAATCTGCTCTATTTTTGGCGAATCCATATATTTTATGCGGCCCCCTTCACTGACCCAAAGCACTGCCCGAACAACCATGTAATTATCTTGTCTTACAAACAGTACCGACTTGCTGTACCCCGTCTCATCTATCTCCTCTGCTGTTTTTGGAATGGCTTCAATCACCCAGGTTTTTGCACCACGCACCTCTTTTTCATTGAGTATGCGAAAGTCATAGGCATCCAGGTTTTTACTGGTCATATCTGAATAGTTGAAGTCAGATCCCATAAAAGAGCCGCTCTTGTCACTGGAGGCGATGCGCTTTGATTTACCCAGAGCTGGCAGGTAGAGCCATTGATCATCATCCTTGCTGTAATCATCATAATCATAGGTCAGAAAGCCGGTATCTTTCACATCGGCGGGGGCCATAAAAAACATGATGCGCTGCTTATCTTCTCCTTTGTCCTTTGTATAATTGCGAATCTTGCGGGCGCGTTTATTGCCCCTTTTATCAATCAGCGTCATGACCATATCCGAGACGCCATTATCACCATCATCACGATCATCCACCCGCTCCATGATCTGACGCGCTGTCAGATTGGCCGCCTGTAGCGGCAGCAGGGTTATCATCAAAACTGCAAAAAACCATAGATATTTCATCTTTTACTCCTTAACTGCTGTTGGCCTTGCCTTATAAAGCAGCATCATCAATGCGGGCGCCAGAAAGAGATCAGCCAGCAACGCAATCACTATAGCCAAACCGGTCAACAGACCAAAATTAAACAGGTTGGTCAGTATGGAAAACATGTAGATAAAGAAGCCAAGACAGAGCACAATGGATGTTACCAGCATGGCACGGCCAGAGGTTAACAGTGTACGGCGTACCGCATCGGCCACATCACCTGACTGTGAATGATAGCGCCTGAAGTTGTGCATAAAGTGGATGGTATCATCCACTGCCAGACCAATGGCAATGGAGCCGATCAAGATGGTGAAGAGGTCCATCGGCAGATCAAGCCATCCCATTACGCCAACCGTGACGATGATTGGCGTAAGATTTGGAATCATGCTGATCAAACCCAATCGCAAACTACCCAACAGCAGTATCATCATAATTGTTATCACAACTGCGGCGATGACGTAACTCTCTGTCATGCTGAAGATGGTGGCCGCCATGGTTCGCCCAAGTATTGCATTCATTCCTGTGACGGTGATAACCACGTCATCGCCTAGCTGTTGTTGAAAACGTTTTTGCAGATCATTGGACAGTTCATGCAAAAAAATAGAGTCTGTCCACGGCATCTTCAGGGTAAAGCGTGCCTTGCTGAACTGGTTGTCGACAAAATCCTCCAGATCGTCTGAGCCGCTATTTTCAAACAGCAGAAACTCCTGCGCAATCAGATCACGTCTATCGGGTACGGTATAAAACTCCTGTCGGTTCTCATTCAGGGCGCGGTTGGTCTCTCGAATGATGTCCACCACCGAGAGGGTTTTGCCAATGGAGATGCGGTCATTTTTTATCAGCTCTATCTCCTGTTTAAGCTGCTCCAGCCCTTTGAGTATGTGCGGCTGGTAGAGGCCATTCTCTCTGCCTGTATCAACCACTACTTCAACCACGCTGGCACCGCCCATTTTTTGATCGAGAAAATCCCCGGCCTGGCGGACGGACATGGAGGTGGGCATCCATTTGTACGGTTCATGAGAAAACCTGACTTGGGTTGCGCCAATAATGCTGATCAAGATAATGATACTGCTGAGCACCAGCACCAGTTTGTGGTGCGAGGTTGCAAAATCGGCAATACCGATGACGATGCGGTCCATTGCGGCATGGCGTCTCTCTGCTCGGCTGCCGCTTTTTGCTTTCAATGGAACAATGGACAGCAATGCAGGCAGTAACAGAATGGTGAAGACCAATGAGAGCATGACGCCACTGCTGGCCAATATGCCAAGATCAGAGATCGGTGCAACCTCGGCACCCGCAAAAGATAGCAGCCCCGCAGCGGTGGTGAGACTGGTCATCACAATCGCCAGGCCGGAGTGGCTCATGGCATAGGCGATGCTCTCCTCTTTGCTGTTGCCCTGTTGTAGATGCCTGTAGAAGATAGCCAGTATATGCACCGATGCCCCCACACCAACGGCCATAAGAAAGGAGGGGAGTATCTGCGTCGGCAGTTTAAATGCAATGCCTGCAATGGCCATGACACTCAGGGTGGAGAGCAGCGAAAGAAAAACAACCAACAGCGGCAGCAGCACGCCGGATATGCGGCGAAACATGATAAACAGGGCAATGGCAATGGCTCCGAATGCAAGCCGGATAAAACGCTCCATATTGGTCTGCATGACCTGCTTCAGCTTAAACATCACTTCAGGCCCGCCGCCAATGCGAATCTGAAAATCCGGTGCATTGTATTGTTCCGCAATCCGGTGTGCTGCAATCACCAGCTCGCTGTTCTCTTCATCCGTGATGAACTGGCGTGCTATCGAAGCCGTCTCTTCCTCAAACGCATCATCAAACCCATCCAGCGCATCGCCCTCGATTCCCAAACTGCTGTAGGCATCTGTTTTGATGATAATGACTGTGGTTGTGGCATCTTCTGACAGCAGCAGGTTGCGGTAGAAGGCGTTGTCCATAGCCCGTTTTTTTACTGCAGCCAGCGCCGCAGCATCCTCCGGCCACTGCTCCAGCAGATCCTCGACAATCAGGGTCGAGGCTTCACCGCGCGTGTTGCGGGCATTAATCAGGCTGGTGATGTCATCCAGATAGGGTAGATTGTCACGCAGCTCTTCATGCAGCTGCTTGAGTTTGCCCAGAAACTGGAGGTCAAACAGATCCGGTGCCGTTACCGCAATGGCCAATATCTCGTCACGCCCAAACTGATCACGAAAGCTGGCATAGGCTGTCAACACCGGATCATCGGCATGCAGGAAGCCTTCGGTTGAGGTATCCATCGTCAGCTTCGGCAGCTGGGTCGCCAGCCCCGCAACAAATGCCAGCACCAGCAACAGCACCTTCCAGTGGTTACGGTAGATCAGATGTGCAAGGTGGCCAAAGCCATCCTCTATTTTTTGTCGCAGCTGGGTATGCATGGGGCGGTTATTCTGGGGTGGGTTATTTAACTTAGGTTTAAGGTACAGCCGGGGTCAGCTCACAGCTGTATCGAGAGGCACTTTGCGGCTGTCAGGCAAAGAGATCAATCCCTAACAGCTCACTGACACGATCACGCTCTTCATTCGCCGCCAGATTCTCATAGGCCGTAACCGCACGCTGGGAGTGTGCAGTATAGCTCTCTTGTGCAAGGCTCTGTGCTGACAGGCGAGCCAGACGCTGCTCCATCAGCCGGGAGGCTTCCAGATCCAGGATCTGCGGCACCTTGTCTGCTGGCAGGCGGCGGTTATCCTCTGGCTTCTCTTGCCCCGGTTTTTGTGCAGAAACCTGCGCTGGCCCTGGAGCCAGATAGTTACTGATGGATAGAGATGAAACCATCGCCACTTACACTAAAGACAGAGAGATTAAACGGATGCTCAGCCCGGCGGCCAACTCATGCGGCGGCCACCCAGGACGTGCATGTGAATATGGAAGACGGTCTGACCCGCTCCCTCATTGCAGTTTAGCACCATCCGGTAACCCTGCTCGCTAAGACCCTCGATCTCGGCAACCTTTTGCGCGCCCAGCACCAGTTTGCCCATTAGCTCGGCATCCTCAGGCTGAATATCATTGGTGGTGCTGTAGTGCTTTTTAGGGATCACCAGCACATGGGTGGGGGCCTGCGGATTGGCATCCCGAAAGGCCAGCAGATCATCGTTTTCGTAGACCAGATCCGGCTGGATCTCGCCACGAACCATTTTGCAGAAAATACAGGCTGTCATCATCTCTCTCCTATTGGAAATTACAACTCCTGCCGCCCCATAAAGGCATGGGAGAGGGTGCCGCCATCGACATACTCCAACTCGCCTCCCAGCGGGACGCCATGGGCGATGCGTGTGGCGCGAATCGCTTTCTGCTGCGCCATCTCGCCGATGTAGTGCGCCGTCGCCTCCCCTTCCACTGTTGGATTGGTGGCGAGGATGATCTCTTCGATGACTCCTTCGGCCAATCGCTGCTCCAGCAGATCCAGCCCAATCTCTTTGGGGCCGATCCCGTCCAGCGGAGAGAGCCGCCCTCCGAGGACAAAGTATAGCCCCCGGTAGTCAATCGCCTGCTCTATGGCCAGCACCTCTGCGGGGGTCTCCACCACACAGAGCTGGCTCTCATCCCGTTTGGGATTGGCACAGAGATGGCATCGCTCATCCTCACTCAGGGTGCGGCAGCGGTTGCAGTGGCCGATATGATCCGCCGCTGCAACCAGCATCTCTGCCAGATGCCGGGCGCCAGAGCGGTCACGCTCCAGCAGATAAAAAGCCATGCGCTGGGCTGATTTAGGGCCAACGCCGGGCAGGCAGCAGAGCGCATCGATCAGCCGGAAAAGCAGGGGCTGCTGAGGCACTTGCTAGAAAGGCATCTTGAAACCAGGAGGCAGGTTCAGCCCCGCTGTCATCCCGGCCATACTCTCCTGGGTTTTGGCGGCAACCTTGTGCACCGCATCATTCATGGCTGCTGCCACCAGGTCTTCCAGCATCTCTTTGTCGTCACTCATCAGGCTCTCATCGATGTGGACACGGCGTATCTCGTGCTTGCCGTTCATCACCACCTTGACCAGACCGGCTCCCGACTCACCGGTCACCTCCTCCTGTGCCAGCTGCTCTTGGGCCTTCTGCATCTCTTCCTGCATCTTTTGAGCCTGACGCATTAAATTGCCAATACCACCTTTCATTATTGAGTACCTTTGCGATAGTAAACTGATTGTGTGTGAAGGCTATTGGTCGACAGGCTGTACAGAGCCTGGAACCAGTTTGCCTGAAAATGTCTCTTGCATGCTGCGTGCCACAGGGTCATCCGCCATGCTCCGCTCTGCCTGGCGCTGCCGATCTGCCTGGGCGCGCCCCTGCCGCTGTGCAGGCGTCTCATCCTGAGGCTGCTCGACACGGATCTCCAGCTTCAGCTGGCTGCCGCAGTGGTTCTCCAGCGCCTGCTGCAGGTTCTGTCTTGAGCGGGTGGTAGACATCCCCTGATGGGCGGGGTCAAGCAGCAGCCTCAAGGTGCCATCACCCCAGCTCTGATAGGTGCAGTTGTTTGCCAGCTGCTGCGCTATGCCGCCCAGCTTCAACTGCTCAATCACCTGGTGCCAGTTGCTGAACTCTGGTCGATCAGCAGGCGTTACAGGCGGGTCTGCCGGGCTGCTTTGGGCGGGTGCCGCCGGTTTTGGCGTCAGTTTCGCACCGGCTGATGGCTGCCGCTGTGTGGCTGGCGCTGGCGAGCCTTGGGGGCTTCCGTTATCCGGTCGAAATGCCAGCATCCTGAGCAAGACCATCTCAAAGCCGCTGCCCGGATCTGGGGCCAGCGGGAGATCCCGCTGGCCCAGTAAACCGATCTGATAGTAGAGCTGCACATCCTCTGGTGTCAGGCGTGCTGCCAATGACTCCAGCTGGGCGCGATCTCCTGCATTGTCATCCAAGGCGGCGGGCACCATCTGCACCAGGGCGATGCGGTGCAGCAGGGAGAGCAGCTCCTGTAGCGCCGCTGCAAAATCCGGAGCCTGCTCTGCCAGGCTGGCAGCCTGCGCCATCACCTGCTCGGCATCCCGATCGGCCAGCGCCTCCAGCAGATTGTGAATCTGATCCCGGGAGAGGGTGCCCAGCATGCTGCGCACATCTGTTTCAGAGACCTGGCCGGCACCAAAGGCGATGGCCTGATCCATCAGACTCAGTGCATCGCGCATGCTGCCATCCGCAGACTGGCTGATCTGGATAAGGGCGGCATGCTCATGTTTTACCCCCTCCTGATCCAGGATCTTCTGCAGCTGGCCGCTGATCTGCTCCGGCTGCAGCCGCTTCAGGTTGAATTGAAGGCAGCGTGAGAGCACCGTGACCGGCATCTTCTGCGGATCTGTGGTTGCCAGCAGGAATTTTACATGGGGCGGCGGCTCTTCCAGGGTTTTGAGCAGGGCATTGAAGCTGCTGTCGGAAAACATGTGCACCTCATCAATGAGGTAGACCTTGTAGCGACCGCGCACCGGCGCATAGGGGACGTTATCCAGCAGCTCACGTGTCTGATCGACCTTGGTGCGGGAGGCCGCATCCACCTCCAGTAGGTCGACAAAACGCCCCTCATCAATCTCACGACAGGCACTGCACTCGCCGCAGGGGGTGGAGCTGACACCCTGCTCGCAGTTGAGTGATTTGGCAAAGATACGCGCCAGCGTGGTCTTTCCCACGCCACGGGTGCCGCAAAAGAGATAGGCGTGGTGCAGCCGGTCATGATCCAGGGCATTGCTCAGCGCACGCACCACATGCTCCTGACCAACTAATTCGCCAAACGTATGGGGACGCCACTTGCGAGCCAGAACCTGATAGGACATAGGATAAAATTCAGAAGCTGAAAAACGAAGAGTCTACCGCAATGTGCGCAACGATTCACGGGGAATGGTGGCGACCCGCACCAGCCACACCCCGGCACACGAGTCCACCGCTGCGGCTGCTCCCTTCCGGGCCTGACCGGGTTCACGGTTTTCTGTTGCGAGGGGACCAGTACGGGTCACCATAAAGCGGCGAGGATTATAGCCCTGAAAGCACCCTTTCCACAAAGGGATTCTGCATTGCTCTTCAGGGCATCCCTTCTGCTTGACCACCGGCAGCCGGAATCAGCCATGTTGAAAACTGCTCGGGAAGCGCCACAACGGTTGCATCTGCTGTGGCAGGATGACCGACCTGAAAGGCATGGATATTGTCAATACGGCGCTTTGAGAGGGGGTGGGTGCTGAAAAACTCCGGGGTCTGTAGCGAACCGTTTTCCGTGGCCTGCTCTAAAACCTTAAACAACCGGTCGGCCCCATCGACATGACCATAGAGCTGATAGAGTGCATGCAGTGCCGTCTGATCTGCCTCCCACTCCTGATCACGGCTGAATTTCAGGACGGTAAGCCCTCCTGTATTAGCCAGCACCCGGTCGGTCATGGCATTGCCCAGGGTGCTGCTGACCATGCCGATCGCCAGCCCAAAGATCATCCCCCGCCCCATGCTGCGGATAGGGTGGCGATGTTTTATATGTGCAATCTCATGCGCCAGCACCATGGCCACGGCATTCTCGTGTGGCAGTTTTTCAAGCAGGCCACGGAACATGAAGAGGTGCCCCCCCAGAGTGGCAAAGGCGTTGACCAGATCATCATCCACATAGTGCACGGTGATCTGCATCCCGGGGGGCAGCTTTTGCTCAGCCACTATTTTGTCTGCCAATCTGTTCAGATAGGCCTCAATAGGCAGTGACTTGACCTCTTCAACAGGGAGACCTTCTGTGACACGGCTTGCCAGCCGCATCTCAACTTCGAAGGGGATATAGACCGCCAGACGATCTGCCAGCAGGGTCAGCACCATGACAACCGCCAGCACAGCCCCAAGCACGCCACCCACCAGCAGGGCAAACTCCTTCAGCGGATGCTGGGTGCTGGTGTTGATCCCTTCCGGGATCTCAGGGTTGCTGTATTTCATACGGTGATTGTTTAACCTAGAAAAATCAGTTAAGCCGTAGCGAGGGCGACTAAGATGCTTAATATACAGACTTTTTTCATGCATTTTGGATGAAGCCGTATCACCCATACGGTGAATTCAAAATGCATGA
Organism: Candidatus Polarisedimenticolaceae bacterium; assembly: GCA_021648685.1. GTDB lineage: Bacteria > Pseudomonadota > Gammaproteobacteria > Chromatiales > Chromatiaceae > WFXD01. The sequence goes on along the minus strand of JAKISI010000060.1, from coordinate 7,424 downwards.
AAAAAGTCTGTAGATTGCGTGTATTAGGTGTCCACAGTAGGCTCAACTGATTTTTCTAGGTTTAATCAGCACCGTTCCGTACGCCATAACCTCAACCGCACCGACGCCATTCTTCCGGCCTTTATGGATGCTTGAGGTCTCCAGCTTGATGTTGAATATGATGTGCCCACCAAAGGCCCTGGCCTCCTCCTTCATCCGCAGGATGGCCTCACGGCGCGCCCGATCCAGCAGCGACTCATAGGCCGTCACACGCCCACCGATCAGATTACGCAGCCCAGCAACAAACCGCTTGAAATAGTCAACCGATATCACCACGCTGCCACTGACCAGCGCAACATCCACCGCCTTGGTCAGCGGTGGGAACTTTGTCGCAACGGCGGGAATATCCCGCAGCTCTTTTTCACGCTGGATAATGGATCTGTAGTGCTTTAACTCGGCATATCGGCCAAAGCCATAACCCAATGCCAAAAGCGCCAGAAAGATGATCAGATCAATCATGGCCGCTACTCCAGCACAACCGCTGTGCCATAGGCAAACAGCTCAGCTGCGCCTGCCGCAACGCTGGAGGTTGAGAAGCGCACATTGAGCACCGCATTGGCACCAACTGCCTCGGCCTGCTGGATCATACGCTCCATCGCCTCCTCGCGTGACTCCTGCAGCAGCTCGGTGTAGCCCTTCAACTCACCGCCAAAAATATTTTTCAGGCCCGCCATAATATCCCGCCCAAGATGTTTGGCTCTTACCGAACTGCCCTGCACCAGCCCCAGATGTTTGGTTATCCGTTTACCCGGAATGATCTCTATGTTTGTCACTAGCATCAATTTATCCTCATTTTCTTCTGCCTGCTCTCGGCTGCAACCATTCCAAATCGCCCATTTTTATTACGCACGCTCTGCTCTGCAAACACTTGAGCTTCCGCCAAGACTACTGCTAAAGTGGCAATGATAGTCGCCACCTGGATTACTATTCTATTACCAACACTATACGGAAGCCTGTAAGGAAAAGCTGATGATCGACCAAAATCTTGATGATGAAGAGCAGATGCCACTGTGGGATGTCGCACTGGCCGCGCTGGTGACTGAGAAGTGTCAAAATAAAAAAAAGCCTCTGCACATTGCTGATTTTCAACAACTATCAACAAAATATGCCATTCGTTTTGATGACATCATGGATACCGTACTGCGCATGGTCATGCATAATAAATGGGTCTATACGGAGCCGGATGGCCGCGTGCGCCATATTACAGAGGATGAATTCAACGATATGCACAAGGGCGGCCGACTGGTAAACAGTGACCTCAAAGAGCTAGATGGCAGCTGGCGTCCCGTAGATCAATAGCGATCTATCGCAGTCTTTTCAGATAGCTCTCTGCCTGCTGGCGAGCCCGGTTAAAGGGGGGGGGAGCCTGCGCAATAAATTGCTGAAACAGCGGCACAGCCTCTGCATACGCACCTCTTGCATAGTATTGTGTTGCCAGATTGAACAGCGCCTCAAAATTTTTGGGGTCTGCCTCTACCGCATACCGGTATTGCAGCAAGGCATCCACTTGCCGCCCCGTCATCAGATAGACATTACCCAGCTGATTATGAGCCAGTGAGTGCCCCGGCTTCAGTTTCAGGGCATGCAGCAGCACAGGCTCCGCCTCTGAAAAGATTCCAGCCATACCCAACTCTGTCCCAAGGTTATACCAGGGGCGAAACTTATTAGGCGACTTGGTTGCACAGTCACGCAGGAAACGTAGCGGTTCAGACCAGACCATATTGCGTTGATAGCTGGCAACCGAGAGTGGCACCAGCAGCAGTGACAAGAGCAGCAATACCGGCCAGCGGCCCCTCTGTACAAAATCCACCAGCAGGTTGCTGATCAGCAGCACCAAAAAAGCCATGGGCAGATACATTCTGTGCTCGAACACCAGTTCCAGGTTTATCGGGCCTGATTCCAGCAGATGGAACACCGCATAAGCCAGCAGTGGAAAGCCATAGCGGGGAGAGCGACGACACAACCAGATCACACCGGCCAGCAACAACAGCAGCCCGGCCATCGACAGCGCTGTCGTCCAGGGCTGAAACAGTGAGGTTGAGAGCAGAAAATCATGCTCCAGATTGAGTCGGGAAGGATCCGGCCACAGCAGCAGACCCAGATAGAAAAACTGTACCCGAGCCTCTGTCAAAACACGCTCCAGCCCGGTGAACTCCCGGCCTGGGAAGAGTTCATTCCATCGAATCAGGTGTGACCCATAATAAAACTGGTAAAACCCTGCCACCAGCAGCCCAACAATAAACAGCGCCAGCAGGGAGAGCCGAACCCACCCTGTTCGCTGAAGGATGATATCCACCCTGCCCCGCCAATAGTGCGGATAAAAACAGACCTCAAACAGCAGCAAAACCAGAGGCAACATCAGTGCAATCTCTTTATTCCCCAGCGCTAACAGAAAACTGACAGCACTCAGGAAAAACCAAAAAACAGCCCTGGCACCAATGTGTAGCCGCGCAGTGAGATAACAGCCGAAGGAGAGCAGGGTAAAGAGCGTTGCCAGTGAGGTCATACGCTGCACCACATAGGTGACCGCCTGGATATTCAACGGGTGCAGCAGAAACAGTGCCGTGGCCAGGATGGCAAAAAGGAGTCGCCTCTCTAATTTGGCCGGGCTTGCTCTTCCCACCCCAGAGAACAGAACAGCCACCCAAACCAGTGCCATACCGACCAGCAGGTGGATGATCAGATTCACCCAATGGTATCCCGCCGGGTTTAGTCCGCCATAAAGGTGGTTAAGCGCAAAGCTGAGGTTGGAGAGCACTCGCCCAGGCAGCAGCGCCCCATCGAGCACCTGCCACACGCCAGGCAGCGAGAACTCATCCCAGTGCAGTGCAGGCACTTCGACAATATTATTCAGATCATCAAAATAAAAACCGGCCTGCATGCCCGGCCAATAGACCAAAAGCGTGAGCACAAGCAGCAGACCACCCAGCAGCAAGCACCGGAGGTAGGGATAGGTGTCGAGGGGCCATTTTGGGTTCATTTTTTGTGGCACTCTTTTAGGCGACAGCCATGACTTCAAAACGACTTTATATTATTGCAGCAGGAAAAGTTTATCCCCCGACAACCGCCGTAGAAAAGCGTGGATCAAGCGATTTATGCAAGCAAAGCAGAACAGCTGAAGCAACGGTTATGTCAGAAATAGAGGTACGGTAAACCGAAAGACAACCGGCGATATTATGCATATTACAAAGATAAAGAGAGAGCTGTTTTTCGCACTGCTGAACAGCTTGTCAAGAACAAAAACCCTGAAGGTAAGCAGCAGCGGAATCAACCCTGTAATGGCAGCGACTTCAATAACAAAACTCTCGTTATACGGACCTACTCCCTTTGATATCAAAATAAACCAGATAGAGGTGGGCAGAACGCACAACAGCCAATCCCAATCAAACCAGGTGTCGTACCTTCTGGCAAAAACCCAGGCAACCGATGAGAGCAGCATGATTAAAATAACAGAATAGAGATAGAGTATGGCCATGAAATACCTGGTTATTGGTCGGCAGCATGCCCGCTAAAATCAGGGAGCAGACGCTTAAGTCTACTCAAACTCCTGCACAAGGTCACTACACATTTACCTCATCCAAAACACCGCCTCGCACCAAACCAGTGCCAAATCTGAATGCAGCCCGCCGGTTAACACTCGTTTTGGTGCGCCTGTCTCGCACCCAATATCTACCGGCTTAGCGTATCTGCATGTTTTCTATATGGTGCTTGAACAAAAACTCTTGAAAGCCTTTATTCATGCTGTGTTGAGGGCAATTTGAACCAACGAAGATTTTGGCGGACTTGAAACCATTGTAGCCCGGATGGAGCCTAGGACTGCCCATTACCCATAAGTCTGTAGTAAAGGCAGGGATGTAATGTAACGTGTTGTTTTCATTAGAGTCATGTTTTTTGCGGTTGCTCAGAGCGCAGCTTGTAACCCATTGTTTTTAAAGGGTGAAAATACTTGTGGGTAATGAGCAGGCCTAGCCCGGATATTTCACCCGGGAGTCCGATGATCGTGCCGAGATCGGTGCGAGGGCGGATTTAGTCAAACGCTTGGCTAACATTCAGGCAATATTGTTAAATAACAGTTACTTAACATTGTATTTCGGCGACCGGGTGAATTATCCTGGCTAGTTAAAAGGATATAAAGATGAATTTTGAACAGCTGGCAAAAAAGAATTTGGTAAACGGGTATTTTAGAGAATACGTCTCTACATTTTCATATCTAACACGCCTTCTGGATGTTTTATCGGTCATCTGTGGTGGATATATAGCTTATTTTTTAAAGTTTGGCATGAATACAGTTGTATTTCATTACCAGGCAGCCATATTTGTTGCTTCGCTTTTTACATTGATTGTTTTTCCATTGACGGGTATTTACAGGTCTTTTCGAGGGAGAACATGGTTGCAGCAGGTTCAGAAGTTATCGGTAGCCTGGTTATATGTAATAGCCCTGCTTATTACAACCGTATTTTTTACCAAATCAAGTGGAAGTTATTCTAGAGAGTGGATGGCAGTTTGGGTTTTGCTGACGATAGGCATGATTTCGCTATACCGCTGTGCTATTTGCTACCTGTTATGGGTGCTGCACAAAAAAGGGATAGGCAAAAAAAAGTTGATTATAGTGGGTGCAGGTAAGCTGGGTCGCCATATTTACACCACATTGAAAAATCAAAAAATATCTGATTTTGATGTGCTGGGCTTTTTAGATGATGCCCCAGAGTTACGTCATAAAGAGATTGATGGCCTACCCTGTCTTGGTGGAATTGATGAGATTAATCAAATAGCAACCAACTATCAGGCGGATGAAGTCATTATCGCATTGCCGCTAAAGTGCACACAGCGGGTAAAAGATATCTTGTATTTATTAAGGCATTCCACAACAACCATACGATTTGTGCCAAATGTATTTGAATTTCCTTTAACTAACTACTCCGTTACACGAGTTGCTGGGTTGCATGTATATAATTTATCTGAAACGCCTCTTTACGGCATAAGAATACACATTAAAGCATTGGAGGATAAATTATTATCGTTTCTTATATTGCTGGGTTTGAGCCCGTTATTTTTATTAATTGCAACTGCCGTTAAACTCAGCTCCCCTGGCCCAGTGTTTTATAAACAACAACGAGTGAGTTGGAACGGTGTGTGTTTTGATATGTTAAAATTTCGTTCAATGCCAGTTGATGCAGAAAAAAACAGTGGCCCTCAATGGGCAAGAAAGAATGAAAATAGAGCAACGCGAGTTGGCGGTTTTTTAAGAAAAACAAGCCTTGATGAACTGCCCCAATTTATAAATGTGCTGAAAGGCGACATGTCTATTGTAGGGCCAAGGCCAGAAAGACCTGTCTTTGTAGAGAAATTCAAACGTAAAATTCCAAAATATATGCAGAAACACCTAGTGAAAGCCGGAATAACAGGCTGGGCGCAAATTCATGGCTGGCGCGGTGATACATGTCTGGAAAAAAGGATTGAACACGATCTGCATTATATTGAAAACTGGTCGTTACTATTAGACATCAAAATAATATTTTTAACTGTTTTTAAGGGCTTTATTCACGAACATGCGTATTAGCTATTAAGTAGCCAGAAGAACAGACAAGTTACGCCAATTGAAACATACACATAAAAAACCAAGCCAAATTAGCCAGCTGGCCTTTATAGCGGTTAGCTCAATCTGCTTTTATGCATTGTTTCGAGAAACACCGTTTACACTCCCAGAAGAGTACCCAGAGTTAGATAAACTGGCGCACACAACTCTTTTTGTATTGTTATCGATTTGTACTTTATGGCTTATAAATAATATTGTAAATGGATTAGCAATAGCCGCGTTAATCAGTATATTTGCAGGCGCATCAGAGTGGGTGCAGTCAGTGTGGCTTCCCTTAAGGGATTTTAGTTATGAAGATGTTGCAGCTAATTTTATTGGAGTGCTTCTCGGCTTTTGTTTTTGGCGGATGTTAAACAAATATAAAGGCACCCATATCAATAACCCAGGGAATTAATAGTGAATGAAAAAACAAAAAATTACAAAAGCAGTATTCCCGGTAGGCGGCTTAGGCACCCGCTTCCTCCCTGCCACTAAAGCTACGCCCAAAGAGATGCTCTCTGTAGTTGATAAACCCCTCATCCAATATGCCGTAGAAGAGGCAGTAGAAGCAGGTATCGATACCCTTATATTCATCAATGGGCGCAATAAAACAGCCATTACCAACCACTTTGATAAGGCCTACGAACTGGAACACCAGCTCGAACTCAAAGAAAAAGAACAATGCCTTGCTAAAATACAGAACATTGTTCCACGCCATGTAGGCTGTATCTATATAAGGCAGAGTGAAGCATTGGGTTTGGGGCATGCTGTGCTCTGTGCAAAAAAAGTGATTGGCAATGAAGCATTTGCTGTTTTATTGGCTGATGACCTCATCGATGGTGGCACTAAAGGTTGCATGCAACAGATGGTTGAACAGTTCAACTACAGCAACCAGAGCATAATAGCCGTGCAAGAGGTAGAACATGACAAAACTGACCAGTACGGCATCGTTCAGGTAGACGACAAAATTGCCAAGAACGCAAAAATAGAAAAAATAGTAGAAAAGCCAAAACCAGAAGTGGCTCCGTCCAACCGGGGAGTAGTGGGTCGCTACATTCTCACACCAAAAATCTTTGAGCTGCTGGAAAATACAAAAAAAGGAGCTGGAGGTGAAATTCAGCTCACAGACGCCATTAGTGAATTGTTAAAAGAAGAGCAGGTTAACGCCTACGCATTTGATGGTATCCGATATGACTGCGGATCAAAGGAAGGCTTTTTAGAGGCCAATATGGAATATGGTTTGCAGCATCCAGATATACGAGAGCACCTGATTAATTATCTTGAAAAACTTCATGAGAGGTTTAGGCAAGATGACTGTTAATGGCCAATTAAACTGAACCACCTACGGCCAATAAAATTGACCCACCCAGGGTGTCATTTTGGCCCCGGAGGCCATAACCTTCCTGCCACATTTTTCCGGCAGGAGCAGACAATTGGTAAGGTGGACAATGATTCATAAGATCAAAGCGTTATACGACAATGGCAAAGGGCTCTCCAAGCGAGCCATTACCAGGAAACTGGGTCTTTCCAGGAATACGGTAAAGAAGTACCTGGAAATGGGAGAAGAGGAAATTGCGAACCGGCAGGCGGATTGCTCCCGCGCCAAGAAGCTCGACGCGCACCGGGAGTACATCGTGCATCTGTTGCAGGAATTCCCCGGCCTGAGTGCCGTCAAGGTGCTGCGCAAGCTCAAGGAGAAGCATCCCGCACTGGGGGTTTCTGATCGCTCGGCCCGGCGCTATATCGGCACCCTGAAGGAAGCCCATGCACTCAAGCGCAAGCGCTACTACGAGCCAGTGCTGGATATGGT
>JAKISI010000059.1 GCA_021648685.1 Candidatus Polarisedimenticolaceae bacterium | reverse complement strand
CGATCACCCCACAACCCGACATCTCAAGCTCAACCACTCCCGAGTTTGACTATAAAGAATCATTGAAGACCAGCCAGCAGGCCATTGGCAACAAACTCAGCAATCACAGGTTCATGTCCAGCACGGAGGGTGTACTGTTCCTGCAGGAGCTGCAAGGCAAGCCTCTCGTCATCAGCATGGTCTACACCAGCTGCTTCCACACCTGCCCCATGACCACTCGCCATCTGGCCAAGGTGGTCAAAAAAGCCAGGGATGCCTTGGGCAATCAGTCCTTTAACGTTGCCCTGATTGGTTTTGATGTCAAGAATGACACCCCTAGCGCAATGCGCTATTTTGGACGCCAAAATGATATTAATGATGATGGGTGGAAGCTGCTCAGCACCGATCAGGCGACCAGAGACCTACTCATCAAAGAGCTGGGGTTCATCTATTTCCCATCAATACGTGGATTTGATCATCTGGTGCAAGCCACAGTGGTCGATGCTGACGGAATTGTCTATCGGCAGGTATATGGGGAGGTATTTGATACGCCGCTTCTCGTAGAGCCCCTAAAAGATCTTGTATTTGGGCGCACCTCATCGACGCACACCCTCATCGACGATCTAGTGAACCGGGTAAAGCTATTTTGCACCACATATGACCCGGTTCGAGACGCCTATATTTTTGACTACTCCCTATTTGTTGGGATTTTTGTTGGTTTGTCTGTACTCATCCCCATGCTGATCTTCATTGTGCGTGGATGGAAACGCACCGCACGATAAGGCGGTACACTGTGGTCAAAAAAAGCCACCGTTCTCCCACAAAATCCGTCATATATGCCCGCACATTGCGTGCTTATGCATCACAACGCGATTATTAGCCAATATCCTACGAAACAATCACACGAACCGATAGAACATCTGGGCAACAACCCAAACCATGCTTTCCAATTTGAAGACGCACACACGGCCAACACACCAGCTGCCTGCGTTAACCAAACAGAAATCAATGACGAATTCATCAGTGAATGGTAATATAGCCAATACTAAACCCAACCGAATTGGTCAACATTAATTCAGCGGCTTATCTGTCCACTATCTTGTACCGATACCGCGAGGATCAGACAATTGAAATCAAGTGTCAACCCCATTAAACGCGTCTACCTCCATCTGGAAGAGTGGTTTAACCTCTCCTTTGGCAAAGAGTGGAACCCTCTCTACCACCTTGGGCCACTCACCTTCTTTTTCTTTTGGATAGCACTCATATCTGGCCTCTATCTCTACATCTTCTTCAACACTACCGTTGAACATGCTCACGCATCACTGGAAACCATTGTTAATGACCATGTGCTCGGAATTGGCAGCCTTATGCGCAGTCTGCATCGATATGCTTCTGATGCAGCCATCATAACCATCCTGCTGCATATTTTCAGGGAGTTCTCACAGGATCGCTATCGAGGTACACGCTGGTACTCCTGGTTCACGGGCATCCCCACACTCTGGATGGTTGTACTGCTTGGCATAACGGGATACTGGATGGTATGGGATGAGCTGGCACTCTACGTCTCCATGAGCGCCTCTCACCTGCTGGATGCCCTGCCTATCTTCTCTGACTCAATGGCTCGAAACTTCTTACCTGGCAACCTGAGCGACCGCTTCTCCACACTGCTGGCCTTCCTGCACCTGCTTGGGCAGCCCATGTTTTTAATATTCATGCTCTGGTTCCACGTCAAACGCCTGACTCACGTTGAGGTCAGCGCCCCAAAAGGGCTGGCCATCGGCTGCCTTATTGCGCTGACAGCTCTCTCCATCTATATGCCTGCCCAGAGCCATGCTCCAGTCAACCTTTCAAAGGTACCCACTGAGATCCATCTGGACTGGTTTTATCTGAATATTTTTCCTCTTTTGCAGTATTGGTCTCCTGGTGAGATCTGGCTACTGGTCGCTGGTGTCACCACCTTTATGCTCTTTATGCCCTGGTTGCCAAAGAAGAATGAGGGCACCCCTGCCGTTGTCAATCTGGAACACTGTAATGGCTGCGGCCAATGCGTTTTCGACTGCCCCTTTGATGCGATCAGCCTGCAAGCTCGCACCGATGGTGCAAAATGGAAGAGCGAGGTTATTGTGCACCCTGAGCTATGTGCAGCCTGCGGCATCTGCACTGGATCATGTCCCTCATCCACCCCCTTCCGCAAAAAGAAGGAAGAAGGTAGCCTGAAAACCGGCATCGACATGCCGGAGCTTACGCTGGACACATTCAAGCAGCAGACCGATGAGGTGCTGGGCAAACTAACCGGTGACAACAAGATCGTAGCCTTCGGCTGTAAGCATGGGTACGATATTGAGGCCTTCAGTGCAGCCAATGTAGGTACTGTGCATCTCTTTTGCACAGGCATGATGCCCGCCTCTCTTGCAGAATATGCCCTCAAGAATGGTGCCGACGGAGTGGTCATCTCCGGCTGCCGCTCTGGCGACTGTTATTACCGATTCGGCAACCACTGGATGGATCTCAGAATACATGGCGAACGACAGCCAGCACTCCGCCCCAGAGTCGATAGGGAGCGGATCAAGATCCTTGGGGGCGCAGAGGTTGATGGCAAAAGGCTGCACAAACAGTTTAAACTCTTTCATGACTCCCTTACACAAAAAACCGCCACACCCTCCTCGGCTACAGCCAAGGAGGTGAATCATGACTAAGACTCCCGCCATTCGCTATCTTTTACAGGCCGTTAATCTATTTCTTTTTATGGCACTGATTGCTGCATTCTCCGCTGGCCCTACTGTCAAGCAACTTGACGATGGCCTGGCCGTGGTTACACTGGCCTTTGGCCATGCTGGCCAGCCCGTGAGCGCCTGTCATGTGCGCACCCCTGATGAATTGGCGGCACTGGCACCCAATATGCGTGCGCCAATGGATTGCCCCAGGGAACGTTCCATCATCAAGGTTGAACTTGAGATGGATGGCAAAGTCATCCTTGATCTCACCATCCCGCCCCCAGGGGCATTCAAGGATCAAGGCGTGGATGTTTACCAGAATGTCGAGGTTCCTGTGGGCCGGCATGAATTCACCGTACGGATGAACGATAATGCCCTGGTAGATGGCTATACCTATACCGACAGCTATACAGCTGACCTGGGGCCTGCCCAACTCCTTTTTATCGACTTCAATCAACGCATTGGCGGATTTACCTTTAATTAAATGGCTGAATATTACTCTCTTGATATGCCGGCGGATCGTACGATCCGTCGGCAAACTACCGCATGGCTTATCCTTGCCCTTGCCTCACTGGTCATCGGCGGGCTATTTGTCATCCTTATTGTTCTCTCCCGAACGCCCGGCATTCAAGACATCATCCCCTGGGTAGACTTTTTCAAGATCGCCCTCGTGATACATGTCGATATGACCGTGCTGGTCTGGTTTCTTGCCTTTGCCGGTGTCTTCTGGAGCCTGAATAACAATGGCAGCTGTGCCTCCTGCGGTTGGCTACCGATCTTTCTGGCTGCAGCGGGCATGCTTGGGATTGCCGCATCACCCTTCCTTGGGGCAGGAGACCCGCTGATGAACAACTATGTTCCGGTGCTGCAAGACCCCATATTTTTTGTGGCTCTGGGTATCTTTGGGCTGGGCTTTACGCTACAGATCTTAAATGGGCTGATCCACTCTAAACCCGTGGGCAGATTCATGGATGGCAGCGCCGCACTGCGTTTTGGGCTCTACACCTCGCTGATTGCCGCACTTCTCGCCATGATGTCGATTGGCTGGTCCTACAGCATGATGCCAGCAGAAATAGAGGGGCTGCGCTATTATGAGCTACTGTTCTGGGGCGGCGGCCACGTCATTCAGTTCACACACACGCAGCTGATGTTTGTCGCCTGGTTGTGGCTGGCAAGCGCCTCCGGAATTATCATCAAAGCCAACCCGCGGTTGATTCTCATCCTCTTTGCATTGGGTACAATACCGGTTCTGTTTGCACCGCTCATCTACCTCACCTATCCGGTAGATGACCCAGGTTATGCCATCTCCTTTACCTGGCTTATGAAGTACGGCGGTGGCCTTGCAGCAGTACCCCTAGGGCTTATACTCGTCACCTCTATTATTACCAGCAGCAAGCCCTCTGACCTGTACCGCGCCGAACGCTCTGCATTGATCTTCTCCATACTGCTGTTTGGTACAGGCGGGATCATCGGGTTTATGATTACCGGCAGCAATGTACGTGTCCCTGCGCACTACCATGGCTCGATCATCGGCGTCACCCTAGCATTTATGGGCATCACCTATTACCTCTTGCCACGCCTGGGCTTTCGCAAGCCCATGGGGAAATGGGCGCTACGCCAGCCCGCAATCTATGGCACAGGGCAGATGATCTGGGTGCTCGCCATGGCCTACACCGGTGGGCACGGTGTTCAGCGCAAGACCGCGGGGGCCGCTCAAGGGCTACAGTCTGTGGGTGAACATATCGCCATGGGGTTGATGGGGATCGGCGGGATTATCGCCATCACCGGTGGGATCATCTATCTTGTTGTAGTCTATAAGGCTATGCGCCCTGAAAAGAAGCTAACCACTTAAAGAAAAAGAGCCACGCAGAGATGTATGGCTCTTTTTCATGCTGTGGTCGAAGCGCTAATCAATCGGTGGAAGTGTCGGTGATCGCAGAGGCTCTGATATTGGCTCGGATATTAATTCAGACTGCTCAGTTGCCGCAGGCCCATTGGGTAGCACATCAGAAAAGAAGTGCTGTATGCCGTTAAATGTTGTCACAGCAAGTATCATGATGATCATAAAAAAGACAATACTTCTGGCCGCAAATGGCTTCCCCCGCCACCTCTCGAGTCCAACCAATATCCGATCTGAAACCACATAAAGCACAATTGCGGTCACTGTGTACATAAGTATTTGCTGCATAATCTCTTTTCACCTCTCTGTTTCAAATCTGTGGGATGCAGATTTCATCCTGCAACCATTTTGTAAATAGTAATTACCGGCTATCTTACGACAGACCGGCCTGGGATGGATAGAGATGAAAAGCCATGAGATAGACAACAACACCGCTCACGCAGACATAGATCCAGATTGGAAATGTCCACCGAGCAATGCGCCTATGGCGCTCGTAGCGACCTCTCAACGCAAGAAATGCCGTGCTGATCACCATCGGCACAATGAGTGCAGCAAGGATGATATGAGTGGCAAGAATTGTAAAATAGAAGGGACGCACCCCACCATCCCCCGCAAACTTCACATTACCCACCTGACTGTGATAGGTCAGATATGAGACCATAAACAGTGCCGACACCACCAATGCCGCTATCATAAACTGTCGATGCGCCTCATGGTTTTCCCGGCGAATATTGTAGTAGGCGATGCTAATCAGACAAATCGTTGTGACATTCAACCCCGCCTGCAGGTGTGGTAATACCAGGATGATCTCCACTACTTATCCTCGCACTTATCGCTCAACGCCTGCCTGGTAGCTGCCTTATGTTTATTCCACTCTTTTCTTAACAGCACAAGAATCAGGGTTGCCATGGAGATGTTAAATATAATGGCCGCAATAATAAAGCCAGAAAGCCCTCCCGACTCATCACCTGCAGCGGCACCCCCCTCCCCCCAAACCAGTGAGCTGACCGCTAAAAGAGCAGCAATAACAAACAGCCGTTGAAGGCGGGGGCTAAACAAGAAATCTCCAACATGATGCATGGTTTTTACCTGGATGGGTGTTTGGGGGGGATTATATCAAATACCCGAACTCTCTTTTTGCATCAAGCAATCAGCCAGAGGGATCAACCCCGTAATTTCACTACATCCAGATACTGCTCAATAATCACTTTGGGCCTGTGTGGTGGAGGAAAAGCACCATGCACGCGTTGTTTTGGGCCAATCAGATAGATTGACCCTGTATGGCTGACCTGATAAGCGCCGCCCTCTTCTGGCTCCCCTTTGATATAGCCCGCGTGCATCTGTTTGGCAAACCCATCGATTGCCCCAAGTGAGCCAGTAATACCGACAAAACGCTCATCAAAATAGGCCGCATATTCAGCCACGTGTTCTGGTGAATCACGCTCTGGATCGACTGAAACAAAAACCATCTGTGTCTTTGCCTGAATATCGGGGTATTCAGCAAGGTCATCGTAGACCGCTTTCATAACGGAAAGCGCCATCGGGCAGACATCTGGACAACTTGTATAGCCAAAAAACAGCAGCGTCCACTTGTCCGCCAGGTGAGAAAGATCAAACGCCCCCCCTTCCCCACCAGACAGCTCAAAGTCGGTTAGCTGTCGAGGCTCTGGCCAAAGCACCGCCTGCAGCTCTGCTGGCACTGTCAATTTCTCAGGTGTTTTAAAGAAAAAAACGGACATGAAAAGTACAACTATAATGGCAACGCCAACCAATGCCTTCATTGGGCTGCTTTTTGATTCAGTACTCATACCTAAGGGATCTCACTGTAAATTCATCAATAACACGGGTAGCAATTAGCCACACTCTCTGGATTACTCATATCCAAAATAGTTCAACTCTAACCATACATCCTTGCAACATCTGCGGTTATTAAAACCAAAGCCGTAAACATCAGCACGTTTTGTATAAAGGTTTTAATTAATATGGATTTGATATTGGCATCCAGCTCTTTGGTTGCAGCAAGTCGCTCTGATTCTGGCAGCTCTTCAGCCTCCCGATATTTTTCCTTTTTTATTCTTGCCTGATCCACCCCCTGCGTCAGACAGACCACCAGGAGCGCCATGCCTATCCCTTCCGGGGTATATGTAAAAAAGTGCGGGCCAAAAAAGCCCATCAACACATGCATCGCAAAATTCCACAACATAGTCGTTCCTGATTTGGCCTGTTCGTTATTGAATTCTAACCTGTTTAATTATCTCAAGGCGAAAAAAAGCCCGCCTGAAGGCGGGCTTTTTCATGGTTATAAAACCATTAACGGCAAACTTGCTTCCTTGTGCGAACAATCTGGTAAGCACGGCCAATGTAGCTGATTGGAACACTCCAGATATGCACCATACGCGTGAATGGAAAGATCAGAACCAGCGTCATGCCAAAGAACATGTGCAGCTTATAGACAAAGCTCACATCCTTTAGCAGAGTTGGATCTACACTCAGTGTCACTACGCTCTTCAGATACTCAGACAATGCAAGCATTGTTGAAGCATCCTGGTGGCTTGCATGATACATGGAGGCAGGAACGGTCATCAGACCCAGAAAAGCTGTTGCAGCAATCAAGAGAATAACAAAGTTGTCCCGGCCACGGCTAACCGCCTTGATCCGCTCAACTGTCAAGCGCCGTCTGGCCAGCAGGCCAGCACCCACCAGCGTAGCGATACCAAATGCTGAACCCGCATAGATAGCAATATTCTGATGTGCCAGGTCACTGATTCCAAGTGCCAGGAACCAGCTATGTGGTGTCAGCAGGCCGACAAAATGCCCCAGAAAAATGCCTATTACACCAACATGGAACAGATTGCTGTACAAGCGCATGTTGGTGTTATCAAGCAACTGACTCGAATCAGCCTTCCAGGTGTATTGCTCACGATCAAATCGAATCCAGCATCCAACCGCGAATATGGTACCCGCCAGATACGGGTAAGCTCCAAAGATAAAATCAGACATCATTATGCTCCTCAAGCTGCCTGGGCTAAGCGCCCACGGTTTTCAATGATTCGAAGCACCCTTGCATAAGGGCTTTCGATTTTCTCTAGATTTTCAGCAATAACAGCGACGACCTTGCCAGCATCTCCCAAAAACACTCTTGCCTGCATATCATCCAGAGTCGATACATACTCCAGAATCAAGGGCAGGAAGTCGGGAATCTCCTTTGCATCAACTGCCAGACCATTGGCCTTGTAGTGCTCGTTAAGGTCGATCAATGCAGGCCCACGTCCCCGGTCATCACCAAACAGGTGATGCGTAAGATGCAGGTCATGCTCAGGCGTCATATCAAACGTGTTGACATAGTTCTGCTGTAGACCGATCACATCATGCACCTGCATCCATGCAATAAGATCCATCATCCCTTTGCGCTCTGTCTCTGTGATACTCGAATCAGCTTTTATCGAATCGATTATTGCCGAAAAATTCTCAACGAGCTCTTCTGTCGGATAATCCAGCAAACGCGACAATATTGTGTATATACGCATTTATATACCCCTATATTTACGCTTTGGATTTAGGCCGCTTCTGTATGCCCATCGGAGTTACCGTGCGCTTACGTGGAGCCGGGAAGAGTGTGTAATCATCCTGTCCAGGCTTCTCACCATGAGAGCTGGTATTACCACCAGAGAAGCCATTCTGGCCCTGGAACCCATAAGGGTCATCATTACGAATCTCTTCATGACTGGTTGGGATAACAAAACGATCCTCGTAGTTGGCAATACCCAGGTAGCGGTACATCTCTTGTGCCTGATCTTCTGACAGACCTACATTTCTCAGAACTTCAAGATCAGCCTCCTGCTCAACATTAATCGAACGTTGGTAGCTGCGCATGGCCAGCATGCGGTTAATTGCACTCAGGATTGGAGCCTCATCACCTGCGGTCAGCAGGTTGGCCAGATAGCGTACCGGAAAGCGCAGTGCCTCCGACTTGGGGATAACGCCGTCTGCCTCGGTAGGCAATGTACCCTGATCAATCTGGGACTGTACCGGTGACAGCGGCGGCACATACCACATCATTGGCAAGGTACGGTACTCAGGATGGATTGGGAAGGCAATCTTCCAGTCAATGGCCATCTTGTAGACCGGTGAGTTCTGTGCCGCATCGACCCAGCTCTGCGGTACGCCATCTTCCAGCGCCTGCTCGATGATCAGCGGGTCATTCGGATTCAGGAAGATGTCGGTCTGCGCATTGTAGAGATCCTTGTCATTCTTGGTTGATGCCACATCACTGATGCGGTCGGCATCATAGAGCACAACACCCACATAACGGATACGACCCACACAGGATTCAGCACAAGCAGGAGGCATTCCAGACTCAATGCGTGGAAAGCAGAGGATACATTTCTCTGACTTGCCAGACTCCCAGTTGTAGTAGACCTTCTTGTAGGGGCATGCGGTGACACACATACGCCAGCCACGGCAGCGATCCTGATCGATCAGAACGATACCATCCTCTTCCCGCTTATAGATTGCACCAGACGGGCAGGAGGCTACGCAGGCTGGATTCAGGCAGTGATTACAGAGGCGTGGCAGATACATGTGAAAGGTCTTTTCAAACTCTTTATAGATCTGCTTCTGCATGCCGTCAAAGTTCTGATCGACCGAGCGATGCTCAAATTCACCCGCCAGATCATCTTCCCAGTTCGGCCCCCAATGGATCTTCTCCATATGTTTGCCGGTGATCATGGAGACCGGGCGCGCCGTTGGAGCAGCTTCTGAAAGCGGCTTGTTCTGCAACTTGGCATAGTCGAAGTCAAACGGCTCGTAGTAGTCATCAATCTGCGGCATGTCCGGGTTGGCAAAGATGTTGAGCAGCTTGCTCAAACGATTGCCTGCCTTCAGCTCCAGCTTGCCATCAGAGAGTGTCCAGCCACCTCTCCATTTATCCTGATTTTCCCACTCTTTTGGAAAACCAATACCCGGCTTACTCTCAACATTGTTAAACCAGGCGTACTCAACACCCTTTCTGTTGGTCCAGATGTTCTTGCAGGTCACCGAACAGGTATGGCAACCAATGCACTTGTCCAGATTCAGGACCATTGCAATTTGTGCGCGTATTTTCATTTTATGTTCCTCGAAGTTCTTACACCACCGGGGCGGGTTGCGAGGCCTCTGCCTCGTAACCCGCGCGTTGATATTTAATCGATAACCTTAGTTATTGATCCCCGGAGGATTAAGTTGGGCTTCACGCTCAGGTGTCAACGGACGCTCTAACCAATCGATATCTGCATCTTCGATCTTATGCACGATAACGTGTTCGTCTCGCTGACAGCCCACCGTACCGTAATAGTTAAAGGCGTATGAGAGCTGCGCATAGCCTCCAATCATATTGGTCGGCTTGATAATCACCTTGGTCACACTATTGAGAATGCCGCCACGTTTACCGGTGGTATTGGAACCCGGTACGTTGACGTTCTTCTCTTGAGCGTGATACATCATTGCCATGCCGCGTGGTACACGCTGACTGACTACAACGCGTGCTACGGTTGCACCGTTGGCGTTTACCGCCTCTACCCAGTCATTATCTTTAAGACCGATAGATTTGGCATCATCCTCAGCCACCCAGAAGTAAGGGCCACCACGGAACAGGGTCAACATACGCAGGTTGTCCTGATAGGTGGAGTGAATGCCCCACTTGGAGTGCGGTGTAATCCAGTTCAAGGTCAGCGTTTTCTTGCCTTGCAGCTTGCTTGCCAGCTCTTTAGGCAGGTTCTTGTGCGAACCCAGATCCTGTGGCGGACGGAAGCAGCAGAGCCCTTCACCGAAGTCCAGCATCCACTCGTGATCGAGATAGAAGTGGGCACGACCCGTCAGAGTACGGAACGGGATATGCTCATGGATGTTGGTGTAGCCCGCATTGTAGCTGACCTTTTCAGACTCGATACCAGACCAGGTAGGCGCTGTGATGATCTTACGTGGTTGTGCCACAATATCATCATAGGTGATCTTGTCTTCATGGCGACCTTCATAGAGGTGACTGTGATCAATACCCGTCTTCTTGGAGAGTGCTGTCCATGATTTGTGAGCAACCTCACCACAGGTCTCAGGTGCCATGCGCAGAACGGTATCGCACACCGCGACATCCTTCTCGAGTGATGGCCTGCCCTTGGAGACGCCCTCTTCCTTGATCACACCGTTCAACGAGGCAAGCTGCTCAATCTCAAGATCAGTATTCCAGTCGATACCCTTGATGTTGTTGCCCAGCTTGTTCATCAGCGGGCCAAGAGATGAGTACTTCTTGAAGGTATTTGGATAGTCACGCTCAACCACTTTCAACAGCGGCAAGGTCTTGCCTGGAATTGGCTCACATTCACCGCGCTTCCAATCTTTGACCTGACCCAGCGGTTGTGCCAAAGCTTGTGGGCTATCGTGCTGCATAGGCAGTGCGACAACGTCTTTAACGGTACCGAGGTGAGTCTCTGAAAGCTCAGAGAACTTCTTGGCGATAGAGCGGAAGATCTGCCAATCAGACCTGGACTCCCAGGCAGGATCAACCGCTTTACCCAACGGATGAATAAAGGGGTGCATATCAGTGGTATTCAGATCAGCCTTCTCATACCAGGTTGCTGTTGGCAGGATGATGTCTGAGTACGCGCCAGTAGAGTTCAGACGGAAGTTGATATCAACCATCAGATCCAACTTTCCAACCGGAGCCTCTTCACGCCACTTAATCTCTTTTGAACGTTTGCCGTCAGTACCTTCCTGCATAACGCCATTCTGAGCACCCACCAGATGCTTCAGGAAGTACTCATGCCCTTTAGCAGAACAACCCAGCAGGTTAGCTCGCCAGACGAAAAGGTTACGCGGAAAGTTCTCTTCCGCATCAATATCTTCACAGGCAAAAGCCAGATCGCCGCTCTTGAGCTGCTCGACCATGTATTTCGCCACACCCGCTTCATCAGTAGCACCCGCCTTTTCAGCATCGGCAACAATATCCAGTGGATTCTTGTTGAAGTGTGGCGCAGAAGGCAACCAACCCAGGCGTTGAGAGACGACGTTGTAGTCACCCAGTTGATAGCCTTTGTACTTGCCTTTAGCGGTAGCGCCCATGACATCATCGGCTTCAACCTTCTCATAACGCCATTGATCAGTATGGAAGTACCAGTAAGTGGTACTGTTCATATGGCGAGGTGGACGATGCCAATCAAGCGCAAAGGCAACAGGTGCCCAACCGGCTTGTGGGCGGAGTTTTTCTTGACCCACATAATGCGCCCAACCACCACCCGACTGACCAACACAGCCGCAGATGTGTAGCAGGTTCATGATGCTGCGGTAGCCCAGGTCATTGTGGTACCAGTGGTTGATAGCAGCCCCCATGATGACCATGGATTTACCACGGGTCTTGGAGGCATTATCAGCAAATTCACGACCTGTACGCTCAAGCAGATCTGCTCTAACACCACAGACCTTTTCACCCCACGCTGGCGTGTAGGCAATAGAGGCATCATCATAGCCGGTGGCAAGATTATCGCCGAGGCCACGGTCAATGCCGTACTGTGCAATTGTCATATCGTAGACAGTGGCAACCAGTGTCTCTTCGCCATCGATCATCAGCTTACGCACAGGGACATTACGCTGAATGGTGTCATCTTCACCAGGAGCAAAGTGAGGGAAGGTTACCGTGATCACATCATCACTGGATTCAATACAGGTCAGTTCAGCTTCGATATCCGATTGGTCTGCTGAATTCTTGGGCAGAACATTCCATTTACCCTCTTCACCCCAGCGGAAACCGACTGAGCCGTTAGGCACAACAAATGCCTTGGACTTGGCATCATAGACGACTGTTTTCCACTCAGGGTTATTGGTTTCACCCATGTTCTTGTCAAAATCTGACGCCCGCAGGAAGCGATCTGAAACGTAGCGATCACCATCCTCACGCATAATGACCTGCATCGGCAGATCGGTATAGGTGCGCGTATATTCCATGAAGTATGGATCTTGCTTTTTCACATGAAATTCATTCAGTGCAACATGCGTCATACACATGAAAGCTGCTGAATCATGACCCTGCTTAACCGGCATCCACAGATCAGCAAACTTCACGAACTCCGCATAATCCGGTGCCATAGATACAATCTTGGTGCCGTTGTAGCGTGACTCAATCGCAAAGTGCGCATCAGGGGTACGCGTCATCGGCAGGTTGGCGCCACAGATGATGATGTATTTTGAGTTATACCAATCGGCCGCTTCCGGCACATCGGTCTGCTCACCCCAAACCTGTGGTGATGCGGCGGGTAGATCGCAGTACCAATCGTAGAAGGAGCCACAAGCACCACCAATCAGTGAGAGGTAGCGGGAGCCGGCTGCGTAGCTGATCATGGACATCGCAGGAATCGGAGAGAAACCGTAGATGCGATCCGGCCCCCATTTCTTGATGGTGTAGACATTTGCCGCCGCAATAAGCTCTGTGACCTCATTCCAGTCACTGCGAACAAAACCACCCAGGCCACGAACAGCCGTATATTTCTTGCGCTTGGCAGGGTCTGCCTGGATGGCAGCCCAGGCTTCAACCGGGTCTTGCCCAGCTGCACGCTCTGCACGATACAGCTCCATCAAACGGCCACGCATCAGCGGGTATTTAATGCGGTGTGGACTATAGAGATACCATGAGAAACTGGCACCACGTTGGCAACCACGCGGCTCATGGTTCGGCAAATCATCACGGGTGCGTGGATAATCTGTCTGCTGCATCTCATAGGCAACCAGGCCATTCTTGACAAAGATCTTCCAGGAACAACCACCGGTGCAGTTCACACCGTGCGTAGAACGAACAACCTTATCGTGACGCCAACGATTGCGATAGGTATCCTCCCATGCCCTATCATCATTGGTCACTATGCCGTGCCCCTTGGAAAAGGTTTCGGGCGTCTTCGAAAAGAATCGTAGACGGTCAATGAAGTGACTCATAATTTGTAACCTCTCATTTGACTTGCGCTTGTAGAAACATATTTTTCATGTGTGTTTTTTCAGACTCTAGAGCTGCGAAAAGCGGCAACAGCCTAAACTGTTGCCGCTTTCTTTAGCAGGTAATACTAAGGGTTATCGTACTCCCGCTTAGGCCCGAGGTAGTACCACCAGTTCAGGCATAAGCAAACAAAGTAGAAGACGGCAAAACCGTACAGTGCATTCTCAGGTGTGGTTGCCTTGATCTGCTCACCAAACACCTTCGGAATAACAAAGGCACCATAAGCCGCAACCGCTGATGTCCAGCCCAATACAGGGCCGGCCTGCTCTTTATCAAATACCATCGCAATGGTACGGAAGGTAGAGCCGTTGCCGATGCCGGTTGCTGCAAACAGCAGCAGAAAGAGCAGGAAGAAGGGCCAGAAAAACTCTTCTGGTGTTGCAGAGGCATAAGCCGCTTTCATGAAATAAGCCACACCCAATGCGCAAGCAATCATGGTGATTGAAACGTAATGGGTCACCTTGGCACCGCCGATCTTATCCGAAAGCATGCCACCGAGTGGACGAATGAAGGCACCAATAAATGGCCCCATCCAGGCATAGGTCAGTGCGGATGGGCCATTCGGATTCTTCTGTGAATGATCCATTACACCCGTCGCGGCATCTGCAATGTGCTGAAAACCGAAGACCACTTTGATAGAGAGTGGAAAGCCCGCAGCATAACCGATAAAACTGCCAAAGGTCATGATGTAGATGATGCTCATGATCCAGGTATGTTTATGGTGGAAGATCTTGAACTGACGCGCCAGGTTCGGCTTGATGTCGCCCGGAACCATCTTCATCATCATAACCACAAAGAAGAGCACAAAGACGATCACTGGCCACTTGGCCCAGTTTGGCGCACCCAGCCCGACTGGGTCTGGCAGAATGATAAAGAGGCCAGTAGCCGCACCGATAAAACCAATTGCCAGCAAGCCTGTGATCTTGCCAAAAGCACTGATCGGTGAACCAATATGCGGTGAGACCTCCTCGGTACGGATATTATTCATGCCAAACCAGCCCGCAATGGCCAACGGGATCAGAAATACCAACCAGACAAAACCCGCATTGTGGAGATAGGTCTCTGTGCCCGCCGGAATCTTGCCAATCAGTGTGCCAGAGGTACTCTGCAGTATCATGGGCTCGCCACCAAAGATGCCCATAGTCATGGCCAAAGGCACCAGAATTTGCATGGTAGTCACACCGGCATTACCCAAACCTGCATTCAGGCCAAGCGCCAGACCCTGCTTACTTTTC
The DNA here is from genome assembly GCA_021648685.1 of Candidatus Polarisedimenticolaceae bacterium. GTDB lineage: Bacteria > Pseudomonadota > Gammaproteobacteria > Chromatiales > Chromatiaceae > WFXD01. The sequence goes on along the minus strand of JAKISI010000059.1, from coordinate 2,488 downwards.
GGAAAGAAGAAGCTGATATTGGACATAGAAGAGGCGAAGTTGCCACCACCAAAGCCAGAGAGAAAAGCCAGACACTGAAACACCCAAAGCGGGGTATTTGCATCCTGCAGCGCGATGCCTGTACCTGTAGCAGGTATCATTAATAGTGCTGTGGTAAAGAAAATAGTGTTGCGCCCACCAGCAATACGGATAAAAAAGCTACTGGGGATACGCAGTGTTGCACCGGTAAAACCAGCAATGGCCATCAGTGTAAAAAGCTCAGCCTTCTCAAAAGGAAACCCCAGGTTGAGCATCTGTACGGTGATGATGCCCCAATAGAGCCATACCGCAAACCCGCAAAGCAGACTCGGTACGGATATCCAGAGATTGCGATTCGCAACCTTCTTTCCCTCTTTTTCCCAGAATGCTTCATCCTCCACATTCCATTCTTTAATGTCAGACATCTCTTCAGCCTCGTAAATGTTATATTCCACCCGGTTTTGAGTGGATTAAAAATTATCAATTATCAAATTGATACCCATTGCACTAACAGGGGCTCGCCATATTGATGAACGCTAGAGAGCCTCACCAAACCGGGGATCCAACTGCATATAATGGTATCGACGAAATAAACTATTCAACATGACTCTTGCCTGGCCACTTGTAACAGCACAGATAGTTAAACCCACCTGCACTTTACAACCCATGACCTATATCAAAAAATGATCTAGATCATAAAACTCAACTTGGGCAAAAAAAAACCAGAACAGTCTAAATGCTTCCGATACCGACCACCCAGAAGATCTTGCTAGAGATTGCACGCAAAGCAACTTCACTCCATACCCATGCTGAAAACCATTTTTCAGTTACTCTGCAAGCAGCAAATAGCTTTTTTGTTCATATTAAGCAGATCAGCAGCTTACTTTTTGCGCCTCTCGTTACAGCTCACCTTCCAGGATGAAAAACATTTCAGGCACCCTCTTGCCAAACCCAGCAAACGACTCCAAGCGAGTCAAAATCAAGCTGCCCCCCCCTGTAGCCGTCGGGTGCACCACCCAATCCTTAACTAAAATTTTTATCTGACTGCAACTCGGCTTACAAATACCACGGAGCAAGGTACCTCACTATTATGTAATGAAGATGATTTACCAGTACTTAAACCCCAATAACTGTCTGCCATACCTGCAATTTAAAGCCGACCCTTGGTTAGACTTATGTACTGCAATCAAATCCAGAACAAACGGTATCACCGGGGGGCAAAACGAAAAAATGATGCAGATCAATTTCCACCACTTTGTAGGTGAATTATTGTGCCATTTTTTTGGCGGGACGGGCTTTGTAATTACTTGATTATTCTACTTATATATTTACTTGACTACTGCACCCATGTATATACTTGAGTGTTTTTATAATGTAATAAACCAACCGTTTTACTTATGTATTCTTGCTTTTTTTATGACTAATTTTTGTATGGCACCTGGATCCTGCAAGTACTCGCTCTCACTCAACACAAGCAAGATCACTTGCAGGATCCAGGTGGCATTTCAGGATGAATCTACGCCTGCCCCAGCAAGCGCTACGCTGTTGCGCCGCAAACAACTTTTGTTTGCTGCACGACAGCACACCATTTACGGGGCGGAGCAGGCTGCTCTTCACCCGGGCTGCTTACTGACCTCATCAACTTTTTCTGACGTTTTATTTAGGGATATCACGATACAAGCCCCCATCTACGCCGCATCGACCTTCGCTGCCGGCCCCTTTTCGTACTCCTCCAGGAAGCCGATCAGCTCTTCGCGCAGCTTATAGTAGTCAGGATGCTCCAGCAGCGTAGTACGGGTGCGCGGCCGTGGCAGAGGCACGTCCATGATCCTGCCGACCCGGGCGTTGGGGCCATTGGTCATCATCACCACCCGATCTCCCATCAGGATCGCTTCGTCCACGTCGTGGGTAACCAGCACGGCGGTGACATGGGTACGCTCCCACACCTCCATCAGCACCTCCTGGAGATCCCAGCGGGTGAGGGAATCCAGCATGCCGAAGGGCTCGTCCAGCAACAATAACTTTGGTGAGAGGGCAAAGGCGCGGGCGATACCGACCCGCTGTCGCATGCCATTTGACATCTCAGCAGCCAGCTTGTGGATCGATTTTCCAAGCCCAACCCGGTTGAGGTAGTACTCAATGATATCTTTACGCTCCCCCTTAGAGGCGTGGGGATAGACCCTTTCCACTCCCAGAGAGACGTTGTCATAAGCGGTAAGCCAGGGGAAGAGGCTCGGGGCCTGGAAGACGACGCCGCGATCTGGCCCGGCGGTGAGCACCTCCTTGCCATCAAGGATGATGCCACCGCTGGTGACCTCATTCAGCCCCGCTGTCATAGAGAGCACGGTGGATTTACCACAGCCGGAGTGACCAATCAGGGAGATGAATTCCCCTTTCTTCATCTTGAGTTCGAAGTCCTCCACCACAGTCAACGGCCCCTTGGGGGTTGGATAGACCTTGCAGAGCTGAG
>JAKISI010000058.1 GCA_021648685.1 Candidatus Polarisedimenticolaceae bacterium | reverse complement strand
GGTAACCAGGCTGATGGCATCCAGCTTAAACTCTTTTGAATATTTCTTTCGCGTTGTCATTTTTTCTACCTCAGTTAAGTCGTTAATTATGCTTAACTGGGGTGTACAATTCCATTAGACCACGTCATTATCAACATATGAAAGGACAACAATTGATTTTTTATGTTTATTGATCAAACTAAAAAGTCGCTCCTTGAAATAAGACCTACTTTGCCATTCCGATATATGAATTTTCTTTTTGAACTGGAGGTTTTTATATGACGTATCAATCATATCTTGCCATTCCTTGTATTGGCATAAACCTTCAAGGAAGTGGTATCGCCGAAGATAATCATCACCAGAATGTTTCTTATTGATATACGGTGGATCAAAATACACTAGATCATATCCAGTATCTAAGTCGCTCACATCTGTAGGAGATAGCACGCTGTGCTGGGAAGGCGACCTCCATATTGTTTGTTCTAATTCTCTATATGCTCGTTTTGCAAGGATTGAAAATGAAGTGTCCCACGTTGTTTGATTACCAAACGATTTTTTAACAGAAGTGTTGGTTCTAATATTCAGATTAGCCCTATGAAATAGGTTAAATGGTCTTTTCTGGAGACATGCCTGAAAAAGGCAGTATAAGTAGATATTTCGTTTTAATTCTGTTTCCAAATAGATTGCTTGAATTACCCCATCAAGCCAAGAATTCTCTTCATTTAAATAAAATACCCCCTGAAACATTTCAGAAATTATTCCATTAACGGGAGAAACCGAATCAAAAAACCTATCGACCTCTTCAATATTGTCAAATGGCACCTTATTTGCCAGCAATGCTTGCGCTGCGATTGTATTGCTTAACAAGGCATCATTATATGTCACCTCTTTTCCCATCGCTTTAAATAAGAGAGAAACACTTGAGGTACCACCAAACCCGTCCAATACAGTTCTAAAGGTAAGGTCTTTCAGATTTTCGAATATCCAAGGCAGCAACCTTCTTTTACTACCGTAATATCTTGTCGACGGAAAGGCATGAATCTTGTCTTCTGCTCTTATAATAGACAAATCCTGTATACAACAGGGTTGAATGATAGCCTTGTATACACCATCTGTATCCTCGGTGCCATTTGCCACTTCTTTGGTATGGAGCGTCTCCATGTTGATTACCTGCTATTGAGAATAATTGATAGCATAATTTTGGTTACTGACAATAGATCATATCTGAATTACCCGCAACTTATGCCACATCATATTCAGTTTTCTACAACCTCAGCTACTACTCATTAAATGGGTTTAATACACGCACACCAGTATTGCTAAAATCCTTCTGGTTGCGTGTTACGACAGTCAGATCGTGAATCAGTGCTGTTGCTGCTATCTGTTTATCCAATGCATTTTCTGGGTGTGGCACCCGAAGCCGCCCCCAGAGTTGAGCGATGTCCTGATTAATTCCAAGTATGTCATCCTGGTAGTCTGCCAGCAGCATATTCAGCCATTTTTCCAGTTGGCTTGCCTGGCGTGTATCACCTCGGTGACGAATGAGTTCAACACCACGGCGTAGTTCACCAACAGTGACAACCGATATAAAAAGCCGTGTCTCCTCCTGAGTTACTTGCTTGAAGAAGTCGCGTACTCCCTTATTCGCCTTTGAATGCTTTCGGATTTCACTGATGACATTGGTGTCAATTAAATACATCTTTACTACCCGCACTATCTTCTACCCGCTCAAAGTCTTCATCTTGCCCAACATTAGGCATAGCCTTGAGCGCTTCTGCAAAGCTCTTTTGTTTCGGGCCTAATAACGACTTTTCAAGCAAGGCACGATGCTCAGCCTCTGCACTTCGACCACGTCTAGCGGCTCGTTGTTTGAGGGCATCGACAATACGTTGATCAAGATTTCTAACTACAAGATTCGCCATGATTCCACCTGCCTACTTTCTTGGATATGATTGCAATGATAGCACTTATCCACCTACAATACAATCTAAGGCGGCCATCAAAAACTTCAATCCTATGCTTTTTACTTGGAGCAATAAATACTCACAATTTGAATCCTTTCACATACGACACGGGGCCAGTTCTCGCATTGTTGCATTGTCCCTCTTACTATACGCCCCACGGTCGCCAAGTGGATACCGAAATGCTCGGCTATTTCTCGATAGCTGTAAGCCCCGGTAGCATAGGCGACCACAATGGCGGCATTACGTTCTCCATGACTTGCGGCAATAACGTCTAGAGATTGCGCCGGAGGCCGACGTTGCGCTCCGGGAACCGTCAACACATCCCCTCTTACTTGCACTTTAGCCTGCATGCGCTCAACAAAATTCTTGTCTCCCAAGTAAATCTGGTTGCGCAGGTTGCTCCAAATCTCCTTACCTACGCCTTCCAGAACGAAATGTCGATAGCGAAGATACGCTTCTTTTCTATTCGTTCCGAACAAGCTCAGCAAGCTGTCCGTTGTCAACCAATCCGAGGCTGGAGTTTGCCCGATAACTACTCCATGGCCACCAGTCGAGCCGCCCAGCATTACGACATCCAGGTCAAATCGCATGAAGAGGGCGGCAATGCCTCAGCGATCCACTGGACGCGCAATGAGAAGGCAAACAGCCAAGCCACAGACCCCGGTGTCTATTGTCTGCACACCAATATCAGTGATTGGGATGAGGCGACCCTATGGAAAACCTACACCCTGCTGACAGAGTTGGAAGCGGTCTTTCGCAGCCTGAAGGGTGGACTGGGGCTACGTCCCAATTACCATCGCAAGGAAGAGCGGGTAGAAGGCCACCTCTTTATCACCTTGCTGGCCTACCATCTGGTGCATGTCATTCGAACCCAACTGAAAGCACAAGGCATCCACGACAGTTGGGAGCCGATCCGTCAAAAGCTGAAAAACCAGCAGCGCATTACCGTGAGCTTATCCTGTGAAGCGGGCAAGCGACTGCATATCCGCAAGGCCACGCGTCCAGAGCCGCATCAGAAGGTGATTTATGAACGCCTTGGGTATCTCTTCGCAACCTGGCTCCGTTCAAAAAAACAGCGGCCTGATCTTCCAAAAAACAAAATAGTTAAATCTGTAGTGCCATAAGAGGCGCTGCGTGCAGGCTAACTGCCTGTTTTTTAAAGCATTGTTGTCAGTAAAATCGGAAGATGGGTTATGGTTATCAAATGTATCACAACAGCAAATCAAAAAAAGAGGGAGCCGAAGGCTCCCTCTTTACGCACAAACAGGGCAGGTTGACTAACCCTGCTCAACACCCTTCATACTCAGGCGAATCCGGCCCTGTTTATCAACTTCCAGAACCTTGACCTTGACCTTGTCGCCTTCAGAAAGTTTGTCGCTTACTTTCTCGACCCGCTCTTCGCAGATTTGTGAGATATGTACTAGGCCATCTTTGCCCGGCAGGATGGTGACAAAGGCACCAAAGTCCATCAGGCGGGCAACCTTGCCATCGTAGATGGCGCCGACCTCAACATCAGCAGTGATCAGCTCGATGCGTTTTTTGGCCTCTTCACCGGCCGCCCGGTCTACAGAGAAGACCTTGACCACGCCATCATCACTGACGTCGATGGTGGCGCCGGTCTCTTCGGTAATGCTGCGAATGGTTACGCCGCCTTTGCCGATCACATCACGGATTTTGTCTGGGTTGATCTTGATGGAGAGGATACGCGGTGCATGCTCTGACATCTCTTCACGATGGGTGTCGAGATTTTTGCTCATCTCATCCAGGATGTGCAGACGGCCCTCTTTGGCCTGATCCAGCGCGGCCTCCATGATTTCGCGGGTGATGCCCTGGATTTTGATGTCCATCTGCAACGCAGTGATGCCCTCATGGGTACCGGCCACCTTGAAGTCCATATCGCCCAGGTGATCTTCGTCGCCCAGGATGTCGGTCAGCACCGCAAAGGCTCCCTCATCCTTGATCAGCCCCATTGCCACGCCAGCAACCGGCGCTTTAATGGGTACACCGGCGTCCATCAGCGCCAGGCTGGTGCCACAGACGCTGGCCATGGAGCTGGAGCCGTTGGATTCAGTGATCTCGGATACCACGCGGATGGAGTATGGGAATGTCTCTGCATCAGGCATTACGGCCTGGATGCCACGTTTGGCCAGGCGGCCGTGGCCGATCTCGCGACGTTTTGGGCCACTCATGAAACCTGTCTCGCCCACACAGTAGGGAGGGAAGTTGTAGTGCAGCATGAAACGCTCGCGGTACTCACCTTCCAGCGCATCGATGATCTGGGAATCACGCTCGGTGCCCAATGTGGCAACCACGATGGCCTGGGTCTCACCACGGGTAAAGAGTGCTGAACCGTGGGTGCGATCCAGTATGGTTGTACGCACCTGAATGGGGCGCACGGTGCGGGTGTCTCGCCCGTCGATGCGCGGCTCACCAGCCAGGATTCTGGAACGCACGGTGCTCTTCTCCAGTGCTGAAACAGCATCACGCACCTCAGACTCAGGCAGGGCGCCCTCGTCATCGCCGCAGAGCTTCTCGACGACAGTGGTGCGAATCTCGCTCATGCGATCCTGGCGAGCCATTTTATCAGCAATTGAATAAGCTGCTGTTATATCCGCCGCACAGGTCTCAGCAACCTTCTCAGCAATGGAGGCATCCTTCTCGGGCGCAGCCCAATCCCAGGAGGGATTGCCGACCTCTTGCACCAGCTCATTGATGGTCTGGATGGCTACCTGCATCTGCTCGTGTCCAAACAGTACCGCACCCAGCATCACCTCTTCAGAGAGCTGGTCTGCTTCTGATTCAACCATCAGCACCGCATTTTCAGTACCTGCAACCACCAGGTCCAGGTCTGAATCGACCAGCTCGGATCTGCTGGGGTTGAGCAGATACTGACCATCTTTATAACCCACACGGGCGGCACCAATGGGGCCATTGAATGGCATGCCAGAGATGGCCAGTGCGGCCGATGCACCAATCAATGCAGGGATATCCGGGTCAATCTCTTTATTCAGGGAGATCACCGTGGCAACCACCTGCACCTCGTTGAGGAAACCTTTCGGAAACAACGGGCGCAATGGGCGATCAATCAGGCGGCTGGTGAGGGTGTCTTTCTCTGTTGGACGCCCTTCGCGGCGGAAAAAACCACCGGGAATACGCCCGGCAGCATAGACCCGCTCTTGATAGTTGATGGTCAGAGGGAAGAAATCACGGCCAGGTTGTGCCTCTTTCTTGCCTACTGCTGTCACCAGAACGGTCGTGCCTTCAATGTCAATGATGACAGCGCCATCGGCTTGACGGGCAACTTCACCTGTCTCCATGGTGACCTTGTGGGCACCGAACTGAAACTCTTTTTTAATCTGGGTCACACTATGCTCCTCAGTAAAATAGTCGATTAGCGACGTAAGCCAAGACGGGAAATCAGTGTACGATAACGCTCAAGGTCTTTTCCTTTCAGATAATCCAGCAGCCTGCGCCGCGAATTGACCATGCGCACCAGACCACGACGGGAGTGGTGATCATGCTTGTGATCTGCAAAGTGCCCGGATAGCTGGTTGATGCGGTTTGTCAGCAGCGCGACCTGAACCTCAGGCGAACCTGTGTCGCCTTCACCACGCTGATACTCTTTTACGATTGCACTCTTCTCTTCTGCGCTCATTGTCATGGGAAATTACCTTCCAGTTTTAGTTGAAATGGCCTGTTGGCCGGGAGCCACCCCAACAATGAGTTCAGGGAGGCATTGCAAAAAATTTACATTAGTCGTTTGGGTGCGACTTTACCATCATCCTGTATCTGGCCTACACCAATAAATTGGGTTTTATCCGCATAGAGTCGCACCCAGCCCTCTGTCGGTGCCTGTGGCACCAGTACGGCCTGTCCCTGACGCAGGTAGAAGGCGGCATCTGCCGTCAGCTGGATCTCCGGCCAGTCCGCTATGGCACTCTCTGTCGGCAGCAGCAGTTGATCCAGCACACCCATCCCCTGATCTGCGGTTGACTCAATGACAGCCATATTGACCATGCCGTCTGTGCCAAAAGGCCCCACTTCGGTGCGGTGCAACGCAGAAACATGCCCGCCACAGCCCAGTTGCTCGCCAATATCCTCTGCCAGCGTTCGAATATAGGTGCCTTTCGAGCATTTCACATCCAGCTCAAACTCTGGCAAATCCGCAGACAGCAGGGTGATCTCATGGATGGTCACGGTGCGCGGTTCGCGCTCTACCTCGATGCCTTTGCGCGCCAGTTTGTAGAGCCGCTCGCCCTTGTGCTTTAGCGCGGAGTACATCGGCGGCAGCTGTTGAATCTCTCCGGAAAACCTCTTTAACACAGTGCGGATATCCTGTTCTGTGATGCCATCACAGGGGCGGTTCTCGAGGATTTCACCTTCGGTATCCGCCGTTGTGGTTGTGATGCCCAGCCTTACCTTTACCTGGTAGCGCTTGTTGGCATCCAGCAGGAAGGCTGATATCTTGGTGGATGCACCAAAACAGATGGGCAGGAGACCACTTGCCAGCGGATCAAGGCTGCCCGTATGACCCGCCTTGCGCGCACGAAAGATCTTTTTAACCTGCTGTAGTGCGGCATTTGAGGATGCACCCAGGGGCTTGTCCAACAACAGGATGCCCTGGACATCCCGTCCCCGTGGTTTTTGCTGTCGGCGACCCATTACTCTTCCTGATGCTTTGCCTGATCTGCCTCTACCGCCTCTTCAATCATCGTCGAGAGGCGGGCGCCATGTTCAATGGAATCGTCATAGACAAACTTTAGCTGCGGGATGGTTCTGAGTTTCATTCGGTGTCCGAGCTCATGACGCAGGAATGAGGCGCTTTTATTCATGATTTGTGTAGTAGCCAGATGGTCGCTCTCACTGCCCATGGTCGTAAAAAAGACCTTGGCATGTGAGAAGTCGCGCACTACGCGCACCTCCTGAATCGTCACCATGCCCAGACGTGGATCTTTAAGATCATCGCGTACCAGAACCGACAGTTCACGTTGCATTTGCGACCCGACACGCTCTGTTCTGCTGAATTCACGCGCCATATTTTAGAGCTCTCTTGCCACTTCGGTATGCTCAAAAACTTCGATCTGGTCGCCTGGTTTCACATCATTGTAGTTTTTCACGCCGATACCGCACTCCATGCCGCTCTTGACCTCCTGTGCTTCCTCTTTGAAGCGGCGCAGTGACTCCAGCGCACCTTCGTAAATCACCACATTGTCACGCAGCACCCGGATTGGATTGTTGCGTTTTACAACACCTTCAACCACCATGCAGCCGGCAATAGAGCCCAGTTTTGAAGAGCGGAAGACATCCCGCACCTCGGCCAGACCCACGATCTCTTCGCGGATCTCGGGGGAGAGCATGCCGACGATGGCGCTCTTAACATCATCAATCACCTCGTAGATGATGCTGTAGTAACGAAGATCCAGCTCTTTCTCTTCAATGACCTTGCGCGCCGAGGCATCTGCTCGCACATTAAAACCGATGATGATGGCATTTGAGGTGACGGCCAGGTTGGCATCGGACTCATTGATACCACCCACACCAGAGGCAACCACTTTGACCTTGACATCGTCCGCGCCGATCTTGGTCAATGAATCCTTGAGTGCTTCGACGCTGCCCTGCACATCCGCCTTGATGATCAGGTTGACGTAGTTCACCTCACCCTGCTCCATCTGGGAGAAGAGTTCGTCAAGTTTGGCGGCTTTCTGGGCAGCCAGGCGGCTATCACGCATCTTTTCCTGACGTAGTGCGGTCACTTCACGCGCCTGTCGCTCATCGGCTACCGCCATGGTGTCATCGCCCGCATTGGGCACACCGGATAGCCCAAGCACCTCAACGGGAAAGGATGGGCCTGCCGATTCCACCGGCTTGCCGCTCTCATCAAACATGGCGCGCACCCGACCGGACTCCTGGCCACTGACCAGAATGTCGCCGCGGTTGAGTGTTCCAGATTGCACCAGCACCGTTGCCACCGGGCCACGACCGCGATCGAGCCGGGATTCAACAATCACGCCACGAGCAGGCCCTTCGACCACCGCCTCCAGCTCCAACACCTCGGATTGCAGTGAGATGGCATCCAGCAGGTCATCAATGCCCTCCCCTGTCTTGGCAGAGACGTTGACGAACATGGTGTCGCCACCCCAATCCTCAGGGATAACCTCTTCCTGGGAGAGTTCCTGCATGACCCGGTCGGGGTTGGCCTCAGGTTTATCCATCTTGTTGACGGCAATCAGCAGCGGCACCTCTGCCGCCTTTGCGTGCTGAATGGCCTCTTTGGTCTGCGGCATCACGCCATCATCCGCAGCAACGACCAGTACGATAATGTCGGTAACCTTGGCTCCACGCGCACGCATTGCACTGAATGCGGCATGCCCAGGCGTATCAAGAAAGGTGATCATCCCTTTATCCGTATTTACATGATAGGCACCAATGTGCTGCGTAATACCACCGGCCTCGCCATCTGCAACATGGGTGGATTTTATGTAATCCAGAAGTGATGTTTTGCCGTGATCTACATGCCCCATGATGGTGACAACAGGCGCACGCGGCTCTTTTTTGCCCGTCTCTTCCGCCTGTATGAGCAGTTCATCTTCCAGGCTCTCATCCTTGGCAACAGTCGCTTTATGCCCCATCTCTTCCACCACCAGGGTGGCTGTATCACGATCCAGGATCTGGTTGATCGTCACCATTGACCCCATCTTCATCAGTGTCTTGATCATTTCAGCGGCCTTGACAGACATCTTCTGCGCCAGATCACCCACCGAGATATTTTCAGGAATCTCAATCGTGTAAACCACCGGAGCCGTGGGTCTCACAAAGCCATGTTCGGCATCCTGCTGCTGACGAGAGGCAACAGAGTGGCGTTTGGCCGGCTTCTGTTTACGACGCCCGCGCTTTGTCGCAGTAACATGCAACTCTTCGCGCCTGCGCGCCCCTTTTCCTTGCTCCTTACCGGACTCTTTCGGTTTTGCCTTGGATTTGTATTTGGCCGCTTTATCAGTATCTTTATCTGCTGGCTGCGCCTTGCCCTTTGCCGGTTTGGCAGGCTCTGCACTTTTGGCTCGCTCAGTGGCCTGGCTGGTTACGGCCTGCTCCTGCTCGCGCCGCTCTGCCTCCTCCTGCAGGCGTTTGACCTCGGCTTCTGCCTGCTTGGCCTCTTCATCGGCCTGGCGAAGCGCCGCCTCTTTTTCCCTGCGCTCATCTTCCGCAGCCCGCCGGGCCTCATCTTCCAGCTCTATCTTGCGCCTGGCTTCGGCCTGCTCTGCAAGCGCTATCTTTGCGGCTTCCGCCTCCAGAGACTCCTGCTCATTATCAGCAGCACCCCGCTTCACATAGGTGCGTTTGCGGCGCACTTCAACATTCACGGTCTTACCACCCCGCGCTCGAGGGCTGACAGTCGCCCTGCCTGTGGCTCTTCCTGCCTGGGCAACCGGCTGACGCAGTTGGCTGACTGTTTTTCTTTTTAGCGTGATCTTTTTTGGCTCACCGGTTGAAAGCTCACCGGATTTACCGTGGCTATCACGCAGATAGTTCAGCAGATTGACCTTCTCTTCTTCTGAGATGCTCGCATCCGGATCACTTTTTTCCACGCCCGCATCACTCAGCTGACTGAGCAGGCGATCAACAGGGATACCAACATCTGTAGCAAATTGTCTTATTGTCACTTCATTCATTTGGATGAACCTCCAGAGTACCCTTTATCCCTGTTGCTCTTCAGCAAACCAGGGCTCGCGCGCAGTCATGATTAACTCACCTGCACGCTCTTCATCCATCTCATCGATATCCATCAACTCGTCAACGGATTGCTCGGCCAGATCGTCCATGGTTTTGATGCCGCGGCTTGCCAGCACATAAGCCAACTCTTTATCCATGCCTTTCATTTCAAGCAGGTCGGTTTCAGGCTCTGCCTCAGAAAGAACCTCTTCCTTTGCAATGGCCTGGGTTAACAGCACCTCTTTGGCCCGCCCACGCAGCTCCTCAACGATGGCTTGGTCAAACTCTTCAATCTCAAGCATTTCACTCAGCGGGACATAGGCCACCTCATCAACGGATGAGAAGCCCTCCTGCACCAGGATGACGGCAACCTCTTCATCCACATCCAGCTGTTTCATGAAGTTTTCAATCAGGGAGCGCGCCTCATCTTCACTCTTTTCAGCGGCCTGCTCTACGGTCATGACGTTCAGATTCCAGCCCGTCAGCTCACTTGCCAGCCGCACATTCTGCCCACCCCTTCCGATAGCCTGGGAGAGCTGATCCTCATTTACGGCAACATCCATGCTGTGTGCATCCTCATCCATAACGATTGATACCACCTCTGCGGGTGACATGGCATTGATCACAAACTGGGCGGGATTCTCATTCCACAGGATAATGTCTACCCGCTCACCGCCCAGTTCATTGGAGACGGCCTGGACGCGAGAGCCGCGCATGCCCACACAGGCACCCACCGGGTCGATGCGCTGGTCTCTGGCACGTACGGCAATCTTTGCCCGTAACCCGGTATCACGCGCCGCATCAATGATGTCAATAAGCCCTTCACCAACCTCAGGCACTTCGAGTTTAAAAAGCTCTATCAACAGTTCCGGGCAGGTACGACTGACATAGAGCTGTGGGCCGCGCTGTTCTGCCCGGACGTCATAGAGATAGCCTCTGATACGATCACCCGTGCGTACGGATTCACGGGAGATCATCTCCTCTCTTGGGATCAGCGCTTCCGCATTGCCCCCCAGATCCAGCAGGATCTGGCCGCGATCCACCCGTTTGACTACACCTGTTACCAGCTCGCCCTTACGCTCTTGATAGGCCTCTACGACCTTTGCCCTTTCCGCTTCACGCACCTTCTGAACAATCACCTGTTTCGCGGTTTGAGCTGCAATCCGCCCAAAGGCGATTGACTCAGCAGGCTCTTCTATATATTCACCAACCTGGATATCCGGATGATCCTGGCGCGCATCTTCCAGTGTGATCTGGGCATCCGGGTTATCATGCTCTTCATCAAACTCCTCTATCACCAGCCAGCGCCGAAAGGTTTCGTAGGAGCCGTCTGCACGATCAATCGCAACTCTAATATCAATATCGCCTGGGCTTTTCTTGCGCGTAGCCGTGGCCAAGGCAATCTCAATTGCCTCATATATGACCTCTTTGCCGATGGATTTCTCATTGGAAACCGCATCAACAACCATTAATATCTCTTTGTTCATCTATTCCAATTCCTAATCAGAATTCTGGTATGAGCCGTGCAGACTCAATCTGATCCAGCGGTAAGTTAAACTTTTCACCCTCTATATCAAGAGTCACGTCATCCCCCTTGATGCCCATCAAAATCCCATCATACCTGCGGCGACCATTTTGTCTGATGCGCATTCTGATGCGTGCTTTTTTCCCTCTGAAGCGCTCAAAGTGCTCTCTGTCAAACAGCGGCCTGTCTATGCCAGGTGAAGAGACCTCCAAGTCATAATTCTCTTCAATAGGGTTTTCTACATCCAGCAACCCACTGACCTGGTGGCTGACGCTTGTACAGTCATCAAGCGTTATGCCCTTGTCAGAATCAATATAAATACGCAGCAGCGTCCCCTGTTTTTGCCGACTCAACAGCTCAATACCCACCAATTCATAACCCATGGACTCGGCGATCTGGCGTATTGTTTGAGTCAAATTGTCTGGAGCACTTCGCATCAATAACCACCCTGCACAGGGCACAAATAAAAAATGGGCCAAAGGCCCACTTCAAATAACCCAATAAATTTAGTGTGACCAAAACGCCACGAACCAAACCCGAAAAAAAACCCCGGTGCCGGGGTTTTTTTATTTTATTTGGTAGCGAGGGCTATTTGCCCGCTTCATCTGCTTGGCATTGCCAAGGGTATTACAGCACCAAAACCCGCTCTGATCAGGGCGCTACTATCGAATCACGAGGGAGTCCGCCCGACTAAGCGCTGGAGTATACCAGCATATCCCTGTTTGCATCAATGGAAGATGAGTGAAATCGGGTATCTACCACCTATTTCCATACAAGGCCGGGGATGCCTTTTGTTGGCTCTGACCAGCGCCCTCCAGGAACAAGAGAGATACAATCAGATTTGCGCCTCTGCAATGCGCTGTTGATCTGGCCTCGCATTATCATGGGAACAATCCAGCAAGCGTTGCAGCGCAGCGTGCAGCTCATCATCCAGATCATTAAACATCAGACCCGACCCGCATGAGCAGCTATGCACCACCATTGCATCTGCACTGCATGGCTTGTGCATCCCATTTTCATTCAGAAAGAAAGCGGTTTTAATCAGCGCATTAACCGGCAATTCGACACGACCCGTCTCAATATACATGCCGCCAAGGCCGACATTCATGGTGCGCCCATGAACCAATCCCAGTGCCTGGTAGGTTACAACAACATCCAGTGTCACTGGTTTGCGCAGTGCGTAACGGTGTTCCATTCTGCTCACCCCCTTGATTGCCAAGAAATCTCAGTGGTCAAACCTTGATATTATTATTCTTAGCCCATGACCTCCCATCATCCGCAGGGAAATCACTAATATCTATTCTAGTCAACTTTTGGCGATTTTGCCCTAATTTAATGCAAACACGCTCAAACCACCCAATTTTCCACCCGGTTTCAGGTAGAATCCTGTTCATGAGCAGACAAAACCCTATCGATATTACACAGGCCGTCACCCCCGGTCTCTTTCGGCGTTTGGCAGCTATCTGCTATGACGGACTGCTGCTTCTGGCACTTCTGATGGTTGCAACAGCGCTTATCATTATACCTCTCGGGCTGGAGAGCGGGGATGCTTCAGTAGGCCGCAACCCGTTCTTCCAATTAATAATTTTTGGCCTTATTCCACCTTTTTTCTTCTCGTGGTTCTGGATCAAAGGCGGGCAGACGCTGGGCATGCGGGCATGGCGGCTCCGAGCCGTACGTGATGATGGGAGACCGCTAACATGGCGCGATGCCCTGCTGCGGTATTTTTCTGCCCTGCTCTCCTGGGCGGTTGCAGGATTGGGGTTTCTCTGGATTCTGGTCGATCACGACAAGCTCGCCTGGCATGACCGACTCTCAAAAACCCGTCTGGTGATCGCTGCAAAGCGCGTCAAAAACAGCAACTAATTTAATTCACCCTGGAACTCAAAAAGAGCGCAGCACCCAGCAACAGCAGCGCAGGGAAGGAGGCCGCAAACAGCGCATTCAGGTCATATACAATGGCCATATATGAGAAGGCCTTGCTCACCAGAAAAAAGCCACTGCCGACCATTGCCCCCAGAAACACCTGCTGCCCAATCCCTGAGCTGCGCAGCTGGCCAAAGACAAAGGACATTGAGAGATAGAGCATGATCAGCGTCACTAGCGGGGTGACCATCTTGCCCCAGAAGGCCACCTCATAGCTCTTGGCATCCTGACCATTGGTATGTAAAAAACGAATATACTTGTATAGTCCCCAGGCTGGCAGGATATGGGGGTTAAGCGAAACCACATTCAGCAGCCCTGGATCCAGCATTGAATCCCAGGTGGCACGCTCTATGGTACGAACCTGCACCCCGTCGTCCGTAAACTGGCTCTGCCGGATATCCTGCAACAGCCATTGGTCATTTTCATAGCTTGCCGATGCCGCATGGGTAGAGAACTTCAGCTGCTTATCTTCACCGTATTCGTAGATATAGATATCTTCAAGCCGCGACCCCGGCAGGATATTGCGGATATTGATATAGGCTCCACCATCCCGCGCCCAGAAGCCATACTTGGTTTTAAGCGTCACCTGCTTGGCCAGCGCCTGTGAACGCATCGTCTGCGCATACTGTTCTGTTTCGGGCGCAATGATCTCGCCAAAAAAGAGCGCCACCAACAACATCAACAAACCCGCCTGCAACACCGACAACACAATGCGCGCATACGACACACCCGCCGCCCGCATGGCAATAAGTTCAGAGTTATTGGCCAACCCACCCAATCCTATCAGGCTGCCCAGCAGAGCGGCCATGGGCGAAAGTTCGTAAGCAAAACGCGGCAGCGTCAGCAGTACAAACAGGAAGGCATCCCCAACCTGATAACGCCCCTCACCCACATCACCCAGCTCATCCATCAGGGTAAGAAACCCCAGCAGCGTCAGCAGTATCGCCATCACCATTACTGTGCCGAGGATGACCGCCCGCCCGATGTAGATGTCCAGAATCTTCATACGGCACGCCTCGCCAGCCACCAACGCTTTATAGACCAGGCCCACACCGAATCTCGCAGCACCAGCGGAGCGACCAGACTCAGCATCAGAATATGCACCCACCAACGCCCCATCCACTCCGGGGTGATGCCATCCTTCATCCAGGTTCCCGAAACGCCCAGCAGGTTAAAAAAGGTAAAATAGACCAGGAAGGCGATGAACAACCGCCCATAGACCCCCTGGCGGGGGGATGAACGACTTAACGGCACACTCACCAGGGTAAAAACGACTACTGCCAGCGGGAATGCCAGACGATACTGGAACTCAGCCCTGTCCCTGATGCTCTCTGAGTTCATGAGCTCTTCCGAGGAGAGTGATTTGCGTCTGAGCCTGGCTGATGATGGATCCTCCTGCGCAACCCGCACCGCATACTTTTCAAACTCACTCACCGAATAGTCAGCCTGCCCGGCAATGCCCTGATAGCGATAGCCGCGCTCCAACACAATATAGTGACTTCCGGTCTCCTCATCCTCATACTGATACCCCCCCTCCGCAGTGATCAGCCCCACCTTTCCATGTTGCCGATTCTGTACAAAGACATTTTGCATGCGGTTATCCAACATCAGATTTTCCACATAAAAGACCAGGTCACCCCGGCTGAACTCGGTAAAACGGCCTGCTGCCATACTGGTCACATTGGACTCTGTCTTCTGCAGGTGCCGGATCTCATCAATATACTGATTGGCCCAGGGCAGTACAGAGAGCGTGAGCCACGCCACAAGCCCCGCCAACGGCACCATTGAGTAGAGAAAGGCACGGTAGATGCGAAACACGCTGAGCCCGCAGGATGACATGGCCGTCATCTCATTGTCCCGATACATCCGCCCCAGCGTATAGAGGATGGCAAAAAAGTAGGCAGCTGGCAGCAAGATTCCAAGTACCCGCAGCACCTCCAGCCCCAACAGCTCCATGATGACCCCGTTGGTCAGGGTACCCATTG
This sequence comes from Candidatus Polarisedimenticolaceae bacterium, assembly GCA_021648685.1. Lineage (GTDB taxonomy): Bacteria > Pseudomonadota > Gammaproteobacteria > Chromatiales > Chromatiaceae > WFXD01. The sequence continues at coordinate 2,381 of JAKISI010000058.1, read as the reverse complement.
CCACCCGTGCAAGATTATTGATGAAGGCATGCCCGACCAAAATCAGCAACAGCACGGTCAGTATCGTGAACAGCCCTTTTAGCGTTTCACTCAACAGGTATCGATCAATAATTGAAAACATAAAAAACGGGTGGTTGATTCTTGTAGATTTGCCAGATTGTAGGCATCCTAACGAAAAACCCATGTTGAGAGAACATAATCTTCAAAGGAGTTCAGATGAACTACAATGCCAAAGCGGGCAACCCCTCCAGGCAACGCACCCCCTGCCTGGTGCTGGGCATATTTTCCAAACGCAAACTTTCAGATGCGGCCAAAACAGTAGACCATGCCAGCAGCGGCTTTCTCACCAGCATCCTGAAAAAAGGGGATATGGATGGCGAACCCGGCCAGACACTCATGCTCTATGATCTGCCCGGCACACTGTGCGAGCGTGTGCTGCTGGTGGGTTGTGGCACACAGAAAGATTACGACCGCAGCAAGCACAGTGAGGCCGTTGGCAAAGCCATATCCGAACTCAACAGTGGCCACACCATGGAGGCCATCCTCTGCCTGCCTGCTCTGAACCCGGCAACCACTGATCTCTACACCCAGCTGCGTGATGCCATCATCAAGAGCAATGAGGCGGCCTACCGCTTTGACCAGTGCAAAAGCGACCCCAAGCCACCCAAGCGGCCACTAAAAAAACTCACCCTGCTGGTCAGCGACCGAAAAGAGCTGAAGATCGCACAAAAAGCGGTTACTCACGGGCAGGCCATAGCCCATGGCATCAACCTGGCCAAAGACCTGGGCAACATGCCTGGCAACATCTGCACCCCCAGCCACCTGGCCGAACAGGCACGCCGACTGGGGCGTAAATCAAGCAAGCTCAAGGTCAAGGTGCTGGATGAGAAGCAGATGGAGACGCTGAAGATGGGGGCACTGTTATCTGTATCACGCGGCAGCCGCCAGCCGGCCAAACTGATCATCATGGAATATCACGGTGACCCGGCAAAGAGCAAGCCTGTGGTACTGGTAGGTAAAGGGCTCACCTTTGATGCGGGCGGCATCTCCATCAAACCCTCCCCCGCCATGGACGAGATGAAGTACGACATGTGCGGCGGTGCCAGCGTCATCGGCACCCTGGCCGCCTGCGCAGGGCTTGAGCTACCCATCAATGTAGTCGGCATCGTGCCTGCCTCGGAAAACCTGCCGGATGGCGACGCCAACAAACCGGGCGACATCGTCACCAGCATGTCTGGTCAGACCATCGAGATACTGAATACCGATGCCGAGGGGCGACTGCTACTCTGCGACGCCCTCACCTACAGCGAACGGTTCAACCCGGCCATTGTGATTGATGTCGCCACCCTCACCGGCGCCTGTGTCATCGCACTGGGCAGCCATGCCACAGGGCTGCTGAGCAACAATGACGCGCTGGCCAACGAGATCCTGGACGCTGGAGAGCACTGCAACGACAGGGCCTGGCGGCTGCCGCTCTGGGAGGAGTACCAAAAGCAGCTCGACAGTAACTTTGCCGACATGGCCAATATCGGCGGCAAGGGTGGCGGCACCATCACCGCTGCCTGTTTTCTCTCCCGCTTTACTAAAAAGCAGAAGTGGGCGCATCTGGATATCGCCGGCTCGGCCTGGCGCTCGGGCACCCATAAAGGTGCCACCGGACGCCCTGTCGCCCTGCTGACCCATCTGCTGCTCAAGCGCAGCAAACAGCTCCTTTGAAATGACCAAAATCAGCTTCTATATATTGCCCGATGGCGCACGCAGCAACCGCTACACCCTGGCCTGCCGTCTTGCTGACAAGGCCTATCAGCAGGGGCACCGGGTCTTTGTACACACTCGATCAATGGATGAGGCGCGACATATAGATCGCCTGTTGTGGACATTTCGTGACGGCAGCTTCGTCCCTCATGGCCTGCATGGCAAGGCAGATCCAGCACAGACGCCGGTATTGATCGGCCATGGTGAGGATGCCGAGGATGAGCATGAGATCCTGATCAACCTCAGTCCGGAGACCCCAGGTTTTTTCAGCCGCTTCGAGCGTGTTGCAGAGCCGATCGACCAGGATGCAGAGGTGCGCAAAAGCGGCCGCCTCCGCTACCGATTCTACAAGGATCGCGGTTACCCGCTGGAGACGCACAACCTCAGCAACTGATCCCTCATCCCATCTGAACCGGCTGCCGACGGGAACCCCAGCTGCCAGGCCGCGCCTCAAACAGGCCGGCGCAGCGGGTGCCGCAGGCCTGACACTCACCGCTGGCGGTCAAATTCCAGGCCCCCAGCTCATACCAGTCACGCTGGATCAGCAGCTCACCACACTGGTGGCACCAGGTGCTGTCCGCCCGCCAGTCATGGGCATTGCCGATGTAGGCATAGCGCACCCCGTT